>JACCZA010000078.1 GCA_013696185.1 Actinomycetota bacterium | reverse complement strand
GGGCCGGGCGTCGGCGAGAATGACGCGGCGATGGCCGACGACCTCCGGACGGCCGCCGCTTCGAGCGCGGAGGTGAGGGGATGAGCGCGCGCCGTGCGGCGCTCCTCGCCGTCGCGGCCGGTCTCTGGCTGCTCGCAGCCTCGCTCCTGTGGCGGACGCGCGTTCCCGGCGAGCTGCAGCTTGCCCACCTGCGGCCCGAGCTCCTCTTCTCGGGCTCCCACCTCGAGGCGGCAGACGACTACACGGGCCCGCTCCGCGCGCTCTGGCTGGGCTCGACCGCCGCCGGGCTCGTGCTGCTCTGGTCGCTCGCCCGCGCAGGCCCGCGCCTGGCCGGCCGCCTCCGGGGCACGCCGCTCGTCCGCTCGCTTGCGCTCCTCGTCGCCGTCCTCACCGCCCTCTGGCTCGTGCGGCTGCCGTTCGCAGCGGCCGGGCACTGGTGGCGCCGGCGCCACGACATCTCGCGGCAGCCGTACCTCGACTGGCTCGTCTCGCCGTGGCTCGAGCTCGCCGGCAGCCTGCTCGTGGCCTGCGTGGCGCTCGCCCTCGCGATCGCCCTCGCGCGCCGCCTCGGCGATCGCTGGTGGCTCGCCGGGGGCCCGCTGCTCGCGCTCCTCGGTGCCGCAGCGCTGCTCGCCCAGCCGCTCCTGCTCCTGCCCCGCCTCGAGCCGCTGCGCGACGAGGCCCTCGCCGGCCAGATCCAGCGTCTCGCGCGCCTGCAGGGTCTGCCGCGCGTCAGGCTCGAGGTCAAGCGGGCGAGCGAGCTGACGACGCGCGCGAACGCCGAGCTGGCCGGCCTCGGGCCGACCCGCAGGGTCGTGCTCTGGGACACGCTGCTCGACGGACGCTTCCCACCCGCCGAGATCCGCGCGGTCTCCGCCCACGAGCTCGCGCACGCGAGCCGCCACCACCTGCTCAAGGGTCTCGGCTGGTTCGCGCTCGCAGCCGTCCCGGGGGTCTTCCTCGTGGCGGCGGTGAGCCGCAGGCGCGGCGGCATCGACGATCCGGGCAACGTTCCGGCGGTCGTCCTGACCGTCGTCCTCTGTCTCCTGGCCGCGGCGCCGGGCGCGAACGTCGTCTCGCGGCGCTACGAGGCCGAGGCGGACTGGATTGCGCTCGAGACGACGCGTGACCCCGGGGCGCTCGAGGGGCTCCTGCGCCGCTTCTCGACGACGGGGCTGACCGACCCGTCGCCGCCGGGCTGGGCCTCGGCGCTCCTCGGCACGCATCCCTCCACCGTCGACCGGATCGCACTGGCGCGGGCGTGGCGCGACGCGCGCGGGGCGCTCAGGAGGGAGGGACCTCCGGCAGGTTCCTGATCCCCTCCGTGGTCGACCACTTCGACCAGGCGTCCTCCATCGCGTCGAGCAGCTCGCGCATGAAGCGACTGGACATGTTCACGCGCGTGACGACCGAGCCGGGGACGTCGCCGTCCTCGACCTCGTGCTCGATCCGCGCGAAGGTGATCGTGAACTCGTAGGGCGAGAACGTGACGTTCGCGAAGTTGGCGTAGACGCCCGCGAGATGCTCGGGGTCGAGGTGGATGTTGAGCTGCCGCTCGCGGCCTTCCTCCTCCTCCACGGCTCTACCATACAACCCCGTGACGACCCCTTTCGGACTGCGCCGTCTCGGGCGCATGCTGCTCGCCGTCGCGGCGGTGCTGTCGCTCGGAACGCTCGGTTTCCACCAGCTCGGCGAGAGCTTCGGGGATGCGCTCTACCGGGCGGTCGTGACGAGCTCGCTCACCGGCCTCGACTCCCGGCCGCAGGGAACGGGGGAGGAGCTGCTCACGATCGGGCTCGTACTGGCGGGGGTGGCTATCTTTGCCTACGTTGGCGCGGTCATCGTGGAGGCGATCGCGCGGGGCGTCGTGGGCGGCGCCTGGGCCGAGGCACGGAGGCGACGGGCGATCGAGGCACTGCGCGACCATTTCATCCTCTGCGGCTTCGGCCGGGTCGGCCGCCGCGTCGGCGAGGAGTTCCGCTCCATGGGCGTGCCCTACGTCGTCGTCGACTTCAGCGAGGAGGCGCTCGCCTCCGCGCGCGAGGTGGGTGCCCAGCTCGTGGAGGGAAACGGCACCGACGACGAGAACCTCGAGGCCGCCGGCCTCCACCGCGCGCGGGGTCTCTTCGCGTGCTCGGACTCCGACGCGGACAACCTCTACATCACGCTCTCCGCGCGCTCGGTTCGCGACGATCTGATGATCGTCGCGCGCGCCTCCGACGAGGCCGCGGCGCGCAAGCTGAAGCTCGCCGGCGCCAACCGCGTCGTCCAGCCCTACGTCGCCGCCGGCCGCGTGATGGCGAACCTCATGCTGCGACCGCAGGTGACCGCGTTCCTCGACGTGGTCACGACGGCCGGGGGGCCGGAGTTCCGCTTCGAGGAGATCGAGGTGACACGGGCGTGCGGCCAGTCGGGCAAGACGATCCGCGACCTGAGGCTGCGCGAGCGCACCGGTGCGATGGTGATCGGCCTGCGCAAGCAGGACGGCACCTTCGACACGACGCCCGACCCGGATGCAGTCCTCGACGAGGGCGACGTGATGATCGCCGTCGGCAGCGACGGGGAGCTGCGCGCGCTCGAGGAGATCTTCGCGCCGCTGGCTGCCGTTGCCCCGTAGCGCGCTCGACCGGCTCGCGGCCCTGCTCGGCGAGGCGATCGGGGCGCCGGTCTCCCTCGAGCGGCCGAGCGACAGCGCCCACGGCGACTTCGCGACGAACGCGGCGCTCCGCCTCGCCCCTACGAGGCGGCGACCGCCGCGCGAGCTCGCCGAGGAGGTCGCGGCCGCGGCAGGCGAGATCGCCCTCGTCGAGCGGGTCGAGGTCGCGGGTCCCGGCTTCGTCAACCTCTGGCTCACGCCCGCCTGGTTCGGCGAGGCGCTGGGCGAGGTGATCGAGCAAGGCGAGGCGTACGGCGGGGGCACCGCGGAGCGTCCCGAGCGTGTCCAGGTCGAGCTCGTCTCGGCGAATCCGACCGGCCCGGTCACGGTCGCCTCCGGGCGGAACGGCGCCTTCGGCGACTCGGTGGCGCGCCTGCTCGAGCTCGCGGGGCACGACGTCGAGCGGGAGTTCTACGTCAACGACGCCGGCACGCAGATCGAGCAGTTCTCGGCCTCGCTCGAGGCGCTCCGTCGCGGCGAGGAGCCGCCCGAGGGCGGCTACACCGGGGAGTACATGCGGACGCTCGTGGGTGAGCAGGACCCGATCGGCTCCATGCTCGACTCGATCCGGCGCACGCTCGAGCGGTTCCGGCTGCCGATCGAGAGCTGGGTGCGGCAGAGCTCGCTCGAGGGCGCGATCCCCGCGGCGATCGACGCGCTCGACACGTACGAGTCGGACGGCGCGCTGTGGGTGCGAACCTCGGCGTACGGCGACGACAAGGATCGCGTGCTCGTCCGCTCGGCCGAGCGGGGCGGCCAGCCGGCCTACGTCGCCTGGGACGCCGCCTACCTCCGCCACAAGCTGGAGCGCGGCTTCGACCGCCTCGTCTACGTGCTCGGCGCCGATCACCACGGCTACGTCGGCCGCCTGAAAGGGCTGGCGGGCGCCTTCGGCCACGACCCGGACCGGGTCGAGATCCTCATCTACCAGCTCGTCAGCCTGATGGAGGCCGGGGAGGCGCGCAAGATGTCCAAGCGTCGTGGCGACACCGTCTTCCTCGACGAGCTGATGGACGAGATCGGCGTCGACGCCGCCCGCTGGTACCTCGTCTCCCGCGGGCCCGACCAACCGATCGAGATCGATGTCGACCTCGCCGCCGAGCGCACGCAGAAGAACCCGGTCTACTACGTCCAGTACGCGCACGCGCGCATCGCGGGCATCCTCCGCAACGCGGGTGAGACGCCTCTCGCCGCCGATCTTCCCGCCGAGCTCGCGCCGGAGGAGCGGGAGCTGATCAAGCGGCTGACGGAGTTCCCCGGGGTCGCCGCCGAGGCCGCCGAGCGCCGGGCACCGCATGCCGTCCCCACCTACGCGATCCGGCTCGCCGACGACTTCCATCGCTTCTACCACGAGCACCGGGTGCTCGAGAGCGAGGAGCGGCTCTTCCGCCTCGGGCTCTGCCGGGCGACGCAGACGGTGATCGCCCGCTGCCTCGACCTGATCGGCGTCGAGGCTCCCATGCGCATGTAGGCGCTTGACTGCTCGGCAGCGGTAAGTCTACGCTTACCGTTAGCGATGGCTTACCACACGGCGATGGACGCAATGGGAGACCCGACACGCCGGGCGATCGTCGAGCGACTGCACGCGGGGCCGCGTGCGGTCGGGGAGCTCGCCGAGGAGCTGCCGGTCAGCCGCCCCGCGGTCTCGCAGCACCTGCGCGTGCTGCGGGAGGCGGGGCTCGTGACCGAGCGGCGAGCGGGCGCCCGGCGCGTCTACCGGCTCGACCCCGCCGGGTTGGCGGAGCTGCGCGGGTCGATCGACCGGCTCTGGACGGCCGCGCTGGAGGGGTTCAAGGACGTCGCCGAGAGCGACGCACGGGAAAGGAGCAGCATGAGTACGAACACAGCCGAGCTCGCGGTGCGAAAGACGATCACGGTCGCTGCGTCGATCGACTCGGCCTTCGCCACCTTCACCGAGCGGATCGAAGAGTGGTGGCCGCTCGCCTCGTACTCCGTCGGACAGGAGCGCGCCGAGGCGGCATTCCTCGAGGGCCGGGTCGGCGGCCGTGTCTACGAGCGCATGCAGGGAGGCGAGGAGGCCCACTGGGCGGAGGTGCTCGCGTGGGAGCCGCCGCACCGGCTCGTCCTCGCCTGGCGGCCGAACCCGGCTGCGGCGGCGCCGACCGAGGTGGAGGTGCGCTTCGCCGCCACAGGCCCGGACGAGACCCGCGTGGAGCTCGAGCACCGCGGCTGGGAGCGTCTGGGCGCCGAGGCGGCCGAGGCACACGCGAGCTACGACGGGGGCTGGGACGGCGTGCTCGACCTCTACCGCGAGGCGGCGGGCGTGGCGTAGAGCCCCGAGCGACGTAGGATGCGGTGGTGAGCGTGGCTCCGGATCGAAACCTCGCGCTCGAGCTGGTGCGGGTGACGGAGGCGGCCGCGCTCGCCGCCGCTCGGTGGATCGGTCGCGGAGAGAAGGAGAGCGCCGACCAGGCGGCCGTGGACGCGATGCGGCTCATGCTCGACACCGTCGACATGGCGGGCGTCGTCGTGATCGGCGAGGGCGAGAAGGACGAGGCGCCGATGCTCTTCAACGGCGAGCGGGTCGGCAGCGGCACGGGCCCGCCGGTGGACGTCGCGGTCGATCCGCTCGAGGGCACCCGGCTGACGGCTCTCGGCCAGCCGAACGCGATCGCGGTGATCGCGGTCGCCGAGCGAGACACGATGTTCTTTCCCGGCGCCGCGGTCTACATGGACAAGATCGCGTGCGGGGAAGATGCTGCCGAGGTGATCGACATCACGGCGACGCCGACCGAGAACGTGCAGCGCGTCGCCGAGGCGAAGGGCGTCGACGTGCGCCAGATCTCCGTGGTCGTGCTCGAGCGCGAGCGGCACGAGAGCCTGATCTCGGAGCTGCGCGAGGCCGGCGCGAAGGTCAACCTCATCCGTGACGGCGACGTCGCCCCCTCGATCGCCGCCGCCCAGGGCGGTACGGGCGTGGACCTCTTGATGGGCATCGGCGGCACGCCCGAGGGCGTCATCTCCGCAGCGGCGATCAAGTGTCTCGGAGGCGCGCTCCAGGGCAGGCTCTGGCCCCGGAACGAGGACGAGCGCCGCCAGCTGATCGACGCGGGCCACGACCTCGACCGCGTCCTCACGACGGACGACCTCGTCGCGGGTGAGGACGTGTTCGTCGCCGCCACGGGCGTGACCACCGGTGCGCTCCTCCGCGGCGTCCGCGTGACCCCCGCGGGCGCTGCCACGGACTCGATCGTGATGCGCTCGCGCTCGGGCACGGTCCGGCGCATCGCGGCCGAGCACGCATTCGCGAAGCTCTCTCAGCTCTCGGCCGTGGAGTACGGCTGATCCCGCGCGCGCGCTCCGGCTCCGGGCATGGCCGGAGTCGCAGATCCCGAACCGAAAGGAGAACGCGATGGCCACGCAAGGACTGAAGGAGACGGCTCTGGCGCTCGTCGCGGAGGGCAAGGGCATCCTCGCCGCCGACGAGAGCTCGGGCACGATCGTGCAGCGCTTCGAGAGCATCGCCGTCGAGTCGACGGAGGAGAGCCGGCGCTCCTATCGCGAGCTGCTCTTCACGGCGGAGGGCATGGAGGAGTTCATCAGCGGCGTGATCCTCTTCGACGAGACCCTGCGCCAGAGCGCCGCCGACGGGAAGCCGTTCGCGCAACTGCTCGCGGCGAAGGGCGTGATTCCCGGGGTCAAGGTGGACACCGGCGCGAAGCCGCTCGCGCTCGCGCCGGGCGAGACCGTCACCGAGGGCCTCGACGGACTGCGCGAGCGGCTGGGTGAGTACGCGGATCTCGGCGCCCGCTTCGCCAAGTGGCGCGCGGTGATCAGGATCGGCGACGGCATCCCGACCGAGCGCTGCATCCACGCGAACGCCCATGCGCTCGGGCGCTACGCCGCGCTCTGCCAGGAGGCGGGCCTCGTCCCGATCGTCGAGCCGGAGGTGCTGATGGACGGCGACCACTCGCTCGAGCGCGCCTTCGACGCGACCCGGCGGACGCTCCGGCAGGTCTTCGCCGAGCTCGCCGTCCAGGGCGTCGAGCTCGAGGGGACGCTCCTGAAGCCCAACATGGTGCTGCCCGGCAAGGATGCGTCGACTCAGGCGAGCCCCGAGGAGGTCGCAGAGGCGACGCTCCGCTGCTTCCACGAGACCGTGCCGGCGGCGGTACCCGGGATCGTCTTCCTCTCGGGTGGCCAGTCCGACGAGGCCGCCTCCGCCAACCTGAACGCGCTGAACGCGCTGGGTCCCCAGCCCTGGCAGCTGAGCTTCTCCTACGGTCGCGCGCTGCAGGCGCCCGCCCTGAAGGCCTGGGCGGGGAGCGGGGCGAGCGTCGGCGCGGGCCAGCAGGCGTTCCTGCACCGGGCCCGGATGAACAGCGCGGCGCGCGCGGGCCGCTACTCGGCCGACATGGAGCAGTTGGCCGCGGCCTGAGTCCGTGGGGAGCCCCAGGCGCGCTGTCGGAGCACTGGCCGCCCTCGCGGCGGCGGTGATCGTCGTCGGCCTGCTCTCTCGGCGGGGTCCCGACGAGAGTCGGGGGGCGACGCTGTCGCGGACGGCGTTCGTCGCCGAGGCCGATCGGATCTGCTCCGGGCTCGGCCGGGCGAATCGCCAGCTCGAGCCGGCGCCGCGACCCTACGACGCCCAGGCAGTCGGATTCTTCGACGCCCTGCACGACAACACGGTCAGCGCGCGCGGTCAGCTCGAGCAGCTCGAGCCGCCCGCGGCCGAGCGCGCGGCTCTCGATCGGCTCGTCGGCGCCTACCGATCGCTCGAGGTGAAGCTCGAGCAGGCCTCGGGCGCGGCCTCGGTCGAGCAGGGCCCCGAGGTCTCCGCCCTGATCGCGGAGGTCGTGGAGGGAACCCGCGCGGTCGCGGCGGAGGAGCGCGCGCTCGGCGTCTGCGCGGGCACACGCTCGGCCGCGCAGACGATCGGACGGGAGGTGGCCCGAACGCGCGAGAATCCCCTGACGCAGACCGGCCCGCTCCTCCCGTGAGACCACCCATGTCCCGATCCCTCCTCATCCTCACGAGCCTCGCGGCCACGGTCTTCGCCGCAGGCTGCGGCGGCGAGAGCGAGAGCGTCACCGTGACCGTGACGACACGTCAGCAGGTGACGGTCGACCGCACCACCACCGTGACGAAGACCGCGACGGTCACGAAGACCAAGACGACGACGGTCGCACGCGCGCAGGCGCCGTCCCGCAGAAGAGGCAATCGGGAGCTTCAGTTCCGCGGCAACGGCGACCAGACGCTGCCGCCGATCCGGGTGCGGCGCGGCGGCTCGACCGTGCGCTGGACGACGGGCGGCTCGGTCTTCGCGATCTTCGGCCCGGGCGGCTCGATCGTCGACTCGATCAACTCGGGCGCCTCGAGGCGCCACGTCGGCTCGACCTACCTGCGACCCGGGTCGTACGTCCTGCAGGTGATCGCGAACGGCACGTGGTCGATCCGCGCCCCGAATGCCGCGCGCGAGTAGGGCGCGCTCGTCGCGGCTCGCCGGGTTCGGTAGGGTTGCGGTCTCGCGGGCGTAGCTCAGTTGGTAGAGCATCAGCTTCCCAAGCTGAGGGTCACGAGTTCGAGCCTCGTCGCCCGCTTCACCAAGCCGCCCAGGCACGGGCGTCGTTCTCTCCGAAGAATGTCGATCTTCGCGTGCTTTGGTCACGGATCGCCCGGCTCGAGCAGTGGCGGCTCCAGGCGCCAGGAGGCGTCCCAGAAGGCGAGCTCGTAGCGGCTCGAGGTGAGGAAGGCGTCGGTCATGCGGCGGCGGTCGCCGGTCTCGGCGGCCGCGGCGGTGAGCGCCCTGCACCAGGCCGAGAGCTCGCCGAACTCGGCGCCGGCGTACTCGTCGATCCAGCGGGCGTAGAGCTCGCTGCCGGCGCGGCCGCGCTCGACGAGGCGGACCGCGAGCTCGTGGTAGCCCCACATGCAGGGCAGCAGGGCGGCCGCGAGCTCGCCGTAGTCCCCGAGCGCCGCGACGCGGAGGAGGAAGTCGGTGTAGGCACGGGTGGTCATCGTCAGGCGCTCGCCTTCGAGCTCGGCGGTCGAGATGCCCCAGTCGGCGGCGTAGGAGCGGTGAAGCTCCAGCTCGCGTCCCAGCACGGCGCCGGCGAGCTGGGCGAAGCGGGTCATCTCGTCCAGGCGAGGCGCCCGTGCGCAGCCGAGCGCGAGCAGGCGGGCGTAGGCGATCAGGAAGAGGTAGTCCTGTCGGACGTAGTGACGGAACTTCGCCGGGTCGAGGTTCCCCTCGCCGATGCCGCACACGAACGGGTGCTCGTGCTGCGCCGACCAGATCGGGTCGGCGACCTGCCGCAGCTCGTCAGTGAAGGCCATCGGCGAGCGTGTCCCAGTAGAGAAGCTCGTAGGCCTGCAGCAGCCGGGCGGCGCGGCGGGCGCTCGCCGGCTCGCCCCTCGCGACGAGCTCGAGCGCGCGCTCCTCGAAGTCCGCCGGTGGCTCGGAGAAGAAGTCGAAGAACGCGACCGGATCGGCTCCGTACACCGGGCGGAGCGCGTCGCGCATGCGTACGCAGCTGCTCCCCCAGCTCGCGAGGTTCGCGAGGAAGGCGAGCGCCACGTCCGCGGGCGACCCGTTGAGCGCGAGCCACGCGACGTGGGCCGGATAGGCCTGGCAGCCCGGTAGCGGCTCGTACTCGTCGCCGAGTCCGACCGCGGCCGCGAACCGCTCGAGCAGCCGCAGCGCCTCTGACTCACCTGCAGCCATGTCCCGGAAGACGCCGCCCGCCGGGGCTTGCGGGAAGCGCCGGGCCAGGTGCTCGAAGCTGGTGCGGTCGCTCGCGATGATCGACCGCTGCTCGCCCGCGAACGCCCGCAGCGACTCCGGCGGCACCCGCCTGGCCTCGAGCTCGTCGAGGTAGCGATGCCCGGCGAGCCGCCGCTCGACCGGTGCGAGCTCGGCCTGCACGGCCGCCAGCAGCTCGGCGGCGTCCGTGAGCGAACCGCTCAGAACCGACCCTGAGAGACGGAAGCCGCTGTCACGCCTTCCGAGCTGAGGTCGCGAGCTCGAGCCTCGTCGTCCCGCTTCGAGAGGGCGATCCTGCCCGGCCTACTCCTCGGGGTACGGATCCTCCGCGCTGTCTCCGCCCGTGATCGTCTTCCACGAGTACGGGCCGTCGCACTTCGGGCACGGGGGCATCGACTGGACGGACTGGACGCCCATCTCGTAGCCGCAATTCGTGCACTCGTAGGTGCCCGCTCGGACGTCGCTACCGACGGGAATCGGCTCTGCCATGGAAACCTCCTCGGAGGTCTTCGGGGTCGTCGAAAGCATCTCACACCGCCGGCTCGGGCGCGCCCTCGGCGGGCCACCCTTCGGCCAGCCGGCGCCGCGTCTCGAGGAGGTGCTCGGGGATCACCTTCACGTCCGCGAGCACGGGCATGAAGTTCGTGTCGCCGCTCCAGCGCGGGACGACGTGCAGGTGGACGTGGTCGACGATCCCCGCGCCCGCGGCGCGACCCAGGTTCCAGCCGAGGTTGAAGCCGTCGGGCCCGTAGCTTCCACGCAGAAGGGCGACGGCCGTCGAGGCGAGCCGGTGCAGCTCGAGCGCCTCGGCCTCGACGAGCTCGGTGAAGTCGCCCACGTGGCGGGTGGGAGCGACCATGAGGTGACCGGAGGCGTATGGATACTTGTTGAGCAGCACGAAGGCGCGCTCGCCGCGGTGCACGACGAGCGGCTCCTCGTCGTCGTCGCCGGCGGCTGCCGAGCAGAAGACGCAGCCGGGCATCTCGTCGGCCGAGCGCACGTACTCGAGCCGCCAGGGAGCCCAGAGTTGCTTGCCCACGGACACGAGGGTATCGAAGCCGCGATCGCCGGATTACACTCGGGCTCGAACGACGAGCGGCCCTGCGGCACGCTCGCGATCTCGTCTCCAAGAGGGGGAGGAACACGTGAGTAGACGCACCATCCTCGGGGCACTGGCGGCCCTCACGATGCTCGTGGCGGCCGCTCCTGCGGCTGCGATCACCTACGGCACACCCGACACGACGGGGCTGTATCCGAACGTCGGCTCGATCGTCGTCCAGCGAACGAACGGCACCTACGCGCAGTTCTGCTCCGGCACGCTGATCGGGCCGGGCGTCTTCCTGACGGCCGCGCACTGCACCTCGTACCTCGAGGAGCGCGACCTCGAGGCCCGCACCTTCATCACGTTCAGCCCCAGCCTCGAGGGCGCCGTGCTCATCCCCGTGACGGAGCTCGTCACGTACGAGGGGTACAACCGGCGCCAGTCCGACCCGGGCGACATCGCGGTCGTGCTCTTCGATGCCGCGCTCACGCCCGAGGGGCTCGAGCCCGCGGCGCTGCCCACGCTCGGCTACCTCGACGGGCTCGACCTCCGCGGCGCCACGTTCACCGCGGTCGGCTACGGGTCCCTCGAGCGGACGAACGGCGGCGGACAGCCGGTCTACGGCGACAGCCCGCTGCGCATGTACGCGTTCTCGGGCTTCAACGCGCTCAACAAGGCCTACCTCCGCCTGTCGCAGAATCCCGCGACCGGCAACGGCGGCACCTGCTACGGCGACTCGGGCGGGCCGAACTTCCTCGGCGACACGCTCGTGGCGATCACGATCACCGGCGACGCGATCTGCCGGGCGACGAACACCGTCTACCGGCTCGACACGCGGGAGGTGCGCGACTTCCTCGGCCAGTTCGAGGGAGTGGTCCTGCCGTAAGCCGCGGGTGCGGGTGCCGGGGCCGGCGCGAGCCGCCGGCCCCGGCCCGCGCACGTTTGTGGAACAGTGGGCGCGAGGAGAAGCTCCGAGTGGGGGTGCGCATGGCTGTGCAACGTGAGGAATCGGGTGAGCTCGGGGCTCTGCGAGCCGAGCTCGCGGGCGTGATCCAGCAGAACGAGCAGATCGAGGCGGAGCTGCGGTCGCTCGAGGAGCGCAAGCACGAGGTCGCCGACCGGCTCGAGCTGCTTCGGCGCGTAGCCTCCGACTTCGAGGTCCGCATCGCCGAGAAGGAGGAGGAGCTCGCGCGCGCACAGCGGGCCGAGGAGCGCTGGCGCGCCGCTCTCGAGACGCGCAACGCCACGGCGCTCGTGCTCGGAGACACCCTGGAGGAGGCGCTGGCAGCCTTTCAGGTGCTCGAGCAACGGCGTGTGGAGGCGCGCGCGGCGCGCGAGGAGTTCGAGACCCGCGCCAACGCCGAGAATCCGACGTGGGCCGAGTTCGTCGACGAGCCGGAGTTTCGTCCGGGCGGTTGGGAGCGGCTCGTCGACGCGATCACGGCCGGCCCGGAGCGGCCGCTCGCTCAGCTCGAGTCGGCGCGCGAGGAGCGCCGGCGTCGCGACGAGGAGCTCCTGCAGGCGGCGGTCGAGCGGGGCGGCGTCGC
This sequence comes from Actinomycetota bacterium, assembly GCA_013696185.1. Taxonomy (GTDB): domain Bacteria; phylum Actinomycetota; class Thermoleophilia; order Gaiellales; family Gaiellaceae; genus JACCZA01. Next base: position 386 of record JACCZA010000078.1, on the reverse strand, counting down.
CCTGACGAATCTCCCGGAGCACCTGCTCGAGGAGGGACTGCGAAGGCGCGAGCAGCGCCTGGGGGAGCCAGAGCCTAGAGCCAGCGCTTGAGCCTGAAGAAGGTGAGCAGGCCCACGAGCGTGACCGCCATCGAGGCGACGATCACCCAGAACGCCTCGGCGGTGCCGCTGCCGGGGAAGGCGACGTTCATTCCGAAGATGCCCGAGAGCAGCGTGAGCGGCAGCACGACCGCGCTGAAGACCGTCAGCACGCGCAGCACGGCGTTCTGCTTGTGCGAGATGACCGACTCGTTCGTGTCCTCGAGCGCCTCGACGACCTCCTTGTAGTTGTCCAGGAGGTCCCAGATCCGCTCGGCCGCGTCGACGATGTCGTCGTAGTAGTCCTC
>JACCZA010000077.1 GCA_013696185.1 Actinomycetota bacterium | reverse complement strand
GGCAACGTCGGCACCCTCGTGCGCGCCGCCGAGGCGCTCGGCCCCGCGTTCGTCGCGCTCTCGCCGGGCTGCGCCGAGCCCACCGGCCCGAAGGCGCTGCGCGCCTCGGCGGGGGCGATCTTCCGTGTCCCGCTCGGGGGCTGGGCCGACGCCCCGAAGCCCTGGGTCGCGCTCGTTCCCCGGGGCGGGGTTCCGCTGTGGGAGCTCGAGGCGCGCGAGCGGGTCACATTCGTCCTCGGCGCCGAGCGGGAGGGCTTGCCGGCGGCGGTGCTCGCCGACTGCGAGGAGCAGGCGTCGATCCCGCAGGCTTCCGGCGCCGAGTCGCTCAACGTCGCGGTGGCGGGCGCGATCGCGCTCTACGAGACTCGGCGGCCCTGACCGCGCGGAGGGGGACAGCGCCAACAACCGGGGTCAGACCCCGGTAGCAGCGCCCGGCGAAGAGCGTTGCGCGAGAGCGTCGCGAGAGTGTGCCGACTTCGAGGAGGCTCGCTTCCACAACAGCGACTCGCTCCACCGGCTACCAGGCGCCTCCGCCTCCGCCGCCTCCGCCACCGCCGCCGCCTCCCGAGAAGCCGCCGCCACCCCCGCCCGAGCCGCTCGACGGAGGCGCCAGCGCCGACCCGAAGCCCGACGAGAGGTCGCCGATGGCGAGGGCGCTCGGCCCCGAGCCAAGGTCGCCCCCAGGACTGATCCAGTAGATCGTGCTCGTCTCGTGCAGCGCCGCCGGCATGTGGAGCTGCGCGCCCTGCAGGACGCGCTCCGCGATGCCGAAGGCGATCCCGTAGACGAGGTACCGCTCCCAGAGCTCGAGAGCCGCGGGCGGCGCCTCGTCGAGGCGGGGGAAGTCCGTGAGGTAGCGCCGGAACGCCTCCCAGCGCGAGGCCTCGAGCTGCGCCGCCGGGTTCCGCCTCCGCCAGATCCGCACGTTCACGGCGGAGAGGGCGAGCGCCACCGCGTTCGCGGCGGCAGCCAGGCCGAGTACGACGAGCAGGATGTCGCCCCACCGCGGTGCGACCGGCCGGAACCCGTCGATCCCGCGCCAGAGGAGCAGCGCGGACAGCAGTGCGAACGCCGCCACGGCGATGGAGAGCGCCGTGCCGCCGCTCGTGAACCAGCGCCGCTCGCGCACCGCGGCGGCGACGCCGTTCTTGAACTCCGTGAAGCGCTCGCTGTTGCCCTTGCGGTCGTCGTCGATCCGATCTCGGAAGCGCGAGAGCGCGTGGGAGCCGCCCTCGAGCACCGCGTCGACGACCTCCGCCACCGGCCGTTCGAAGGGAGCCAGTGGCACGGGGTCGCCCCGGCTCAGCTCCAGGTCGGCGATCGTCTGGCGCCGCAGCCCGGCGAACGTCGAGCGCTCGGTGGTGATCGGCTTCGCCGCATAGTGACCCCGCCGCACGAGATCGAAGAGCGTCGCCGTGAACTCGAGGGCGCCGACCCTCGGGCTCTGGCGCAGGAGCGGGGGGACGAGCGCGGGCTCGAGCGCGGAGGGCGGCTCCTGCTCGTACTCACGGTCGTACGCGGCCGGCCGCTCGCGGCCGTAGATCAGGTAGATGGCGAGGAGCACGAGGAGCGCGGGTCCGAACGCGAGGGCGAGGAGGAGGAGGAGCGTCCGCCCGACGTGGTCGAGCGCGCCGGCGATCCGGTCGCGGTCGCGCTCGTAGCCCGCGGCGTCCTCACGCTCCTCGGCCAGGATCTGCGGCAGCGCGCGGCCGGGCTCGACCCTGGCTCCAGCCGTCGTGGCCAGCAGCCGCCGTGGGAAGACCGCCCGCAGCTCGACGAACTGCCCCGCGGGCACGGCGAGCGCGCGCAGGTTGACGCGGCCGGCGGTGAGGGCGACGTCCCCGCGGACGTGGACGGGATGGCCCCACGCCCGAAAGGAGCGGCCGGGCGGCGCGCCGCCGGGCAGCAGGAGCGTCGCCCGGAGCTGCCCGAGGCCGGTCCTCCACTCGTCGCCCCAGACCTGGAGGTTGACGTCGACGACGTCGTCGTGGGCGACGACGAGCCCGCGCAGCCGGTAGCGGATGGTGAACGTGCGCGCCTGCGAGACCGCCGCGTAATGCCAGACGACCCGTACTGCGCCTTCGAGCTCCGCGACGCCGAAGGTGCCCGGATCGCCGCTCGAGCCGAGCTCCGCCGATGCGCCCGGCCGGTAGGGGCGCCGGCCCTCCTGCACCGAGATGCCGTCGATCGTCTCGCCCTCGCGCAGGGGGATCTCCCTGAACCCGCCCGTGAAGGCGCCGTCGAAGGAGAAGGTGATGTCCTCCTCGACCGCGAGCGAGCCGTCGGGCAGGACACGGGCCGTGACGTCGGCGGCGGGGAGCGAGAAGGACTTCGCCGGCGCGCGCTCGGCGGTCGCGCCTGCGAGGAGGACGGCGGCTGCGAGGAGCGCCGCCCGCACGCGCATCAGAAGCGCACCTGCGGCGCCTCCCGCGCCGGTTCCTCCACCTCGAAGTAGGCCCTCGGCTCGAAGCCGAAGAGGCTCCCGACGAGGTTGGTCGGGACGGTCTCGAGCGCGGTGTCGTAGGTCAGCACCGTGTCGTTGTAGACCTGACGCGAGACGGCGATCCGGCCCTCGGTCTCCTCGAGCTGGCTCCCCAGCTGCCGGAAGCTCTCGCTCGCCCGCAGCTCGGGATAGGCCTCCGCGACCGCGAACAGCCGTCCGATCGCCGCCGTCAGCACGTTCTCGGCCTCGGCCTGCTGCTCGACCGTGCGCGCCTCCTGGGCACGGGTGCGCGCGCGCGTCACCTCCTCGAAGGTCGCGCGCTCGTGGGCGGCATAGCCCTTGACCGTCTCGACGAGGTTGGGGACGAGGTCGTAGCGGCGGCCCAGCTGGACGTCGACCTGCGCCCAGGCGTTCTCTGCGCGGTTCCGCAGCCGCACGAGCCGGTTGTAGAGGACGACCACGAGGAGGGCGAGCCCGACGAGGACCGCAACCGCCACGATGGCTACGGGCACCGTGCCAGCCTACTCCGGGGGACGGCGGGCGACCCAGACCATGTCGTCGCCGCCGCGGTAGGGACGGGAGTCGAACCAGCCGTACAGGGCCTCGAGCTCGAAGCCCGCCCGGCCGAGCAGGGAGCGCCACTCGGCGGCACCGATCCAGGAGAGCGCCATCGTCGTGGCGCCGGAGGGCCCTCGCACCGAGAGGGTCAGCAGTCGCCGCTCCTCGTCCCAGTCGGCGCGCTCGAAGATCCCCGGCTCGCGCTCGATCCAGCGCGCGTGTGTCTCGGCCACGTCGTCGGCGCCGGGCTGGAAGACGTCGAAGACGAGCCGGCCGCGGGGCTCGAGCAGCCGGCGCGCCGCGCCGAGCGCTCGCAGCCGCTCCCCGTCGTCGGACAGGTGGAGGAACGCGCGGAAGGGGCACGTGACGAGCCGCACCCGTTCCTCGACGGGCGGGTCGCGCAGGTCCCCGAGGCGCAGATCGAGGAGCGCCTCGACCCCCGCGAGCCGGGCGCGCTCCCTGCAGACCTCGAGCATCCCGGGGGAGGAGTCGACGCCGATCACGCGCACGCCGGCCGCTGCGGTCGGGATGGCGATCCGGCCCGTGCCCACGCCCAGCTCGACGATCGGGCCACCCGCCTCCTGCGCGAGGCCCGTGTAGAAGTCGACGTCCTCGACCACGGTGCGGCTCCAGGGGTCGTAGAGCTCGGCGATCGCGTCGTAGGCGCTCACAGGCGCTATCCTGACGGTATGAGCGAGCGCGTCCGACCGGCTCTGTTTCTGCGGCCCCGGCTCGAGGCCGGGGTGCCGACGGCAGCCGCCTCCGCGCGGTAGCGCCGCCCGCCTCCGACGCTCGACCGGGGCTCTCCACGAACCCCAGCACGAGTCGAGGAGGCACGATGAGGAGCGAAGGACCCGTAGGTACAGTCGCCGAGGTGGAGCTCGAGGCGCTCGAATCCGAGGCGGCGGGCGCGATCTCCGGCGCCGCCACGACGAGCGAGCTCGACGAGGCGCGCGTCCGTTACCTCGGCCGCAAGAGCCGGCTCAAGCAGGCGCTTCGAGGTGTCCGCGACCGTGAGGGCGGCCTGGCGCTGAACGCGCTGCGAGGGCGGCTCGAGGAGGCGCTCGAGGAGCGTTCCCGGCAGCTCGAGCGGGCGGAGCTCGAGCGCGCGCTCGGCGCCGACGCCCTCGACGTCACGCTGCCGGGGAGCGCACCCCCCCGGGGCACGCTGCACCCGATCACCCAGGTGCGGCGAGAGGTCGAGGACGCGTTCCTCGGCCTCGGCTACGAGGTGCGCTACGACCGCGAGGTGGAGACCACCGAGTACAACTTCGACAAGCTCGCCTTCCCGCCCTGGCACCCGGCGCGCTCGCCGCGCGACTCGTTCTTCCTCGACCACGAGGTCGTCCTGCGCACGGAGACCTCGCCGTCGCAGATCCACGCCCTCGAGGAGCGGGAGCCGCCCATCTACATGGTCTCGATCGGCCGCTGCTACCGCCGCGACGCGATCGATGCCACGCACTACCCGATCTTCCATCAGTTCGAGGGCCTCGCCGTTGACCGCGGGCTCACGCTCGCCGACTTGAAGGGGACCCTGCTGCACGTCATGCGCGCCCTCTACGGCGAGGAGCGCCGCGTCCGCTTCCGCACGCACTACTTCCCCTTCACGGAGCCCTCGATGGAGCCCGACGTCTCGTGCGGCATCTGCGACGGGGCCGGTTGCACCACGTGCCGGCAGAGCGGCTGGCTCGAGATGGGCGGGTCCGGCATGGTCGATCCCGCCGTCCTCGCGAATGTCGGCGTCGACGCCGACGAATGGTCGGGCTTCGCGTTCGGCTGCGGCCTCGAGCGGGTCGCCCAGCTGCGGCACAACCTGCCGGACATCCGCCTGCTCTGGGAGAACGACCTCCGCGTCCTGAGGCAGTTCTAGGGGCCTGTCCGTAAGGTGGTTGCGGTGACTGGGACGCGGGAGGTGCCGCGAGGCAAGGACGCAGGGAGCGTCGGTATGAGGACATATCGGCGCGACCGAGGACGCAGCATCGTGGTGCCTCACGCCTTCCAGGCGCCCCGAGCCATTTTGCGGACAGGCCCCTAAGGCGACATGACCAGCGTTCACCTCCGCGGGCTGAGGCTCCGCTCGGGGGAGGAGTACAGGGACGAGCAGGAGGTGCAGCTCCGACCGGTCGAGCTCGGCGGCGAGCTCTATCTGCCGGTGCCCGAGCGGGCCGCCGCCGACTTCCGGGCGATCCGCGCGAGCACGGGCACGGTCTTCGAGCTGCGCTTCCACGCCCGCCTGCACGGCCCGTGCCAGCGCTGCCTGGCCGACGCCGTCGTCGACCGCGAGCTGTCGGGGCGCGAGTACCAGGCAACCGACCCGTCGGCGGAGGAGGAGCTCCGGACGCCGTACGTGGTCGACGAGCGACTCGACCTCTCCGGGTGGGCGCACGACCTGGTCGTCCTTGCTCTACCCGAGCAGATCCTCTGCCGGCCGGACTGCGCCGGTCTGTGTCCCGTGTGCGGCAAGGATCTGAACGAGGAGCCGCACGAGCACGAGGACGCCGTCGAGGACCCGCGCTGGGCGGCACTCGCCGAGCTGCGAGAGCGCTTCTGAGCCGAGCCTCCAGGGGGCCGTTCGGAGACGGGCGGATCGGCAGGGCGGGCGTCGTCCTCGTCGAGGGCGAGCGCGTCGCGCTGATCCGGCGCGTGCGGGACGGCAGGACCTACTACCTCTTTCCGGGCGGCGGGGTGCATCCGGACGAGAGCTTCGAGGACGCAGCGATCCGGGAGGCGCGCGAGGAGCTCGGGCTCGAGGTGGAGCTCGAGGGTCACGTCCACACGGAGCAGTACCTCGGCCTCGACATGCGCTACTTCGGCGCGCGCTCCGTGGGCGGAGGGTTCGGCACGGGTCGCGGCGAGGAGCTGCGGACGAGCGGGCGGACGCGGAAGGGCACCTACGAGGCCGTCTGGCTGCCTCTGGCCGAGCTGACGCTGCGAGACGTCCGCCCTCGCGCCCTCGCGTCGCTCGTGCTCCGTCGGGAAGTCGGCCGGCGCGGAGGGGACGACTAGGGGCCTGCCCGCCGCTGGTACACTCCGCCGTCGCTCATGGCCGTCCCCAAGAAGAAGACCTCGAAGGCGCGCCGCGACAAGCGTCGTGCCCAGCACGGCATCGAGGCGCCGCGCGTCAACGAGTGCCCCGTGTGCCACCAGCCGAAGCGGCCTCACCAGATGTGCCCCACGTGCAAGACCTATCGGGGTCGGGAGATCGAGCCGCTCCGTACCGCCGCTCCGTAGGAGAGATCGAGCTTCTCGCCTACGGCGACGGAAGCGACACCGTGTTCAGCGTCATCGACCGTGACCGACTGCGCGATCGCGTGCTGGACATGGCGTCGTCCGACCCGCGCGTGGTGGCCGGGGCGGTCCTGGGCTCACTTGCACACGACGAAGGCGACCGCTGGTCCGACGTCGACCTGATGTTCGCGGTCGCCGATGGCGTGTCCGTGACCGAGCTGCTCGAAGCCTGGAGTCGGAACCTCCTTCGTGAGCTCGACGCGGTGCAGTTGTTCGATCTTGCGAGCGGGCCGATCACCTACCGCGTGTTCCTGCTGCCGGGCTGTCTGGAGCTCGATCTCTCGTTCGTGCCGGCGTCCAACTTCGGCGCGGGCGGGCCGAAGTTCAGGCTGCTGTTCGGAGAGGTCGTCGAGAAGCCGCACGCTTCACCGCCCTCGGCGAGCTCCCTGTTCGGGTACGCGGTCCACCACGCGCTCCATGCGCGCTCCTGCATCGAGCGAGGCCGGTTGTGGCAGGCGGAATATTGGATCAGCGCACTCCGCGATCATGCACTCGCACTGGCTTGCCGTCGCCGGGGTCTCGACGGCGGGTACGGCCGTGACTACGACAGGTTGCCCGCCGCAGTCCTGGAACCGTTCGACGATGCACTCGTCCGGTCGGTGGAGCGAGACGAGCTCCGCCGCGCGCTACGAATCGCCGTTGCCGGGCTACTCCGTGAATCGTCCGAGGCCCGTGACATGGCTGAGAAGGTCGAGGGTCAGCTGCGCGAGCTGGCGTGGTAACTGC
>JACCZA010000020.1 GCA_013696185.1 Actinomycetota bacterium | reverse complement strand
GGCCAGCCGGCCGCCGCCGAGCGCGGCGGCGCCGTTGGCGACGATGCCGGCGAGCAGTCCCCGCCAGCCCGCGTGCAGGACCGCGAGCGCCGGGCGCTCGCCCCCGACCCGCGCGAGCGCGAGCGGGACGCAGTCGGCGCTCAGCACCAGCATCGCCTGGTCGGCCTCGTCGCTCCAGAGCCCGTCTCCGGCCCTGCGCTCCGAGACGTCGAGGATCCCCTCGGCGCGCGCTCGGTGCACCCGGGCGCCGTGCTCCTGCCTGCCGAGCGCCGCCCGCCCCGGATCGAGGCCTGCCCGCTCGCAGAGCCGGCGGCGATTCTCGAGCACACGCTCGGGCTCGTCCTCGGTCCGGACGCCGAGGTTGAGCGAGGCGAAGTCCCCCTCGCTGACGCCGCCGCGTCGGGTCGAGAACGCGACCTCGTACGGTCCCGGAGCCTCCCAGCGGATCGTCGTCTGCTCGCTCACGACGGGCCCGCGATCAACGCCCGCGCCGCCTCGAGCTCCGCCTCGCGCCCGTCGAGCTCGCCGTTCAGCTTGCGCCGGCGCAGCTCGGCGAGCACCTCCCCCACCCGCGGCGACTGTGCCAGGCCGAGCGCGGCCAGGTCCGTGCCCGTGAGCTCGAGCCGGATCCCGCGCAGCCGCTCGAAGTACCTGCGCAGCGGCTCCAGCTCCTCGAGGGCGAGCGCGAGCAGCGGGCCGTCGGGCGCCGAGCGCCCCGCAAGGGAGACGACCTCGGCCGGCTCGGGCGCGTCCCCACGCAGGCGCTCGACGAGCCGGGGCGCCTCGGTGACGCCGAGCGCGATGCCGCGCGCGTCACCGCGACGCAGGCCGAGCCGTCCGAGCCAGGACGCGAGCTCGTCGGCGGGCAGCCGCCTGGCGAGGATCGCGAGTCCGGCACGCCACGGCGGCAACGCGAGGGCGTACTCGAGCCGGAGCTGCCGCGCCCTGGCGTAGAGGCGGGCGGCCTCGGCATCGGCGCAGAGCCCCGGCTGCAGGGCCGCCGCGAGGCCGAGCGAGCCCAGCCGCTCGATCGCGCGGCCCGGCTCGGGCTCCTCGAGCAGGAGCACGAGCTCCTCGACTGCCCGGGCTCCGGAGATCGTGTCGAGGCAGCCGGCCGCGAGGCAGGCGTGCAGCAGCGCCTCCGTCTCGCGACCGAGCGCGAAGCCGAGTCGTGCCTCGTAGCGCACCGCGCGGAGTGTGCGCGTCGGGTCGTCCTCGAAGGAGCGCGGGTGCAGCACCCGCACGAGGCGAGCGGCGAGGTCCTCCCGCCCCCCATGTGGATCGATCAGGGGCCCGGGCGGGTCCGCGAGGGCTGCGGCCATCGCATTGACCGTGAAGTCGCGCCGGCCCAGATCCTCGTGGATCGACGCGGGTCTCACGCGCGGCAGGGCCCCGGGAGCCGGATAGTCCTCGCTGCGCGCGGTCGCCACGTCGAGGCGCCTGTCCCCCCCGTAGAGCACGGAGGCCGTGCCGAACGCCGGATGGGTGCTCGCCCTGCCGCCGAGCTGCTCCGCGAGCGCGCGGGCGAGGCTGAGCGCGTCGCCCTCGACCGCCAGGTCGAGATCGAGCGGCGGGCGCCCGAGCAGGAGGTCGCGGACGGCGCCGCCGACGAGATACGCATGGGTTCCCCCGCCGGCCTCCGCGACCGCGCGCTGGATCGGCCGCAGCTCCTGCAGACCGGAGAGCTTCCCGAGGAACGCGTCGTCCACGCCCTGATTGTGGCGACCGTGAGTCGGTCTGCGATCCCGTGCGCCGCCGGGCACCCGAGCGGCCGTGCCGCTCACAGCACGGTCAGGGGCGTCCCGACCGGCATGAGGCGCCCGAGGCGCAGGATGTCCGGATTCTTCAGCCGGATGCACCCGTGCGAGATCCGTCCGGGCACGAGCTCCGGCTGGTTGGTGCCGTGGATGCCGACGAAGCCGCCCGCGGGCCAGTCGGTCAGGACCGCCGAGCGCGCGCTCGTGCCGAAGGCGAGCGGTCCGTAGAAGGGATCGTCGTAGCTCTTCAACTTGTTCCGGATGTAGAAGTCGCCGGGCGGAGTCGGCCAGGCCTCCCGCCCGATGCCGACCGGCGCCTCGAACACCTTCCGTCCCCCGCGAAAGAGCGTCGCCGTCAGCCGGCGACGGTCGACGAGCAGACGCGTACGCACGAGGCCGTAGCCTCCGAGCGCCGTCCGCGGCACCCACCCCGTCTGGCCGTTCGGCAGCGCGGGCACGCGGACGCGGATCCAGAGCCGTCCGGCGGCGTCCTCGTCGCGGTCGAGCACGAGCACGATGTTCGTGGTGCCCTCCGCAGTCGTCCGCGCGAGCGACGCGACGACCCGGCTCTCCTCCGCCGGGGCCGTGCGGGCAGGCACCTCCCGCAGCACGCTCGCCCAGCGGGACACGTCTCGCGTGCGCCGAAGTGGCTCCGGCCTCGCCACCGTGAAGGCCGGCTCGGGTGAGGCCGGCAGCTCGGCGGCCTCCGAGGCGGGCTGCCGCGCGGCACGCTCGGACTCCGTCGCCGCCGCGGGCAAGCTGCCCTCGCCGCCGCCGCCGAGGAGACGCGGCAACCCCACCGCCAGCACGGCCAGCACAACGAGCGCGATGGCGCCCCCGACGACCAACGCCGACCGCGGGCGGCCCCGCGTCGGCTGCGTCGGGCTCACCCGGTGAACCTGGGCGACCCCCGGCCCGTCTGGTTCGGACTCGACACGATGAAGCGCGTGGAGGCGACGATCGAGCGGATCTCTCCCTCGGGCTTGCCGAGGTCGAACGCGCGCTGCGCGGGCGTGACCCCGACGAGGTAGCGCATCCAGGCCGCATGGCGCGCCTCCACCGAGTGGATCGCGACCGCCGCGGCCAGCACCGCCGGCGAGTCGATCCGCGAGGCCTGTGCCTTGTAGGCGGTGACGCCGAGATCCTCGAAGGCGACCGCCGTGCGGAGAAAGGCGTCCTGACTCTCGGTCACGCCTCGGAAGTTGAAGAACGGGCGCTTGATCGCCTTGCGCCCGAGCACGCCGCGGATCGCGGCCACGTGCGCCCGCTCGACGGCGCCGAGCTTGCGGGGAATGAGACGGAGCTTGCCGCGCACGGCGCCCGAGCGCTCGCTCTCGGTGTAGAAGGCCGCCTGGAGCTCCTCGAGCGTGAGCGCGAAGTTGAGGATCTGGCTGTCCGTGACCGCACCCGCGGCACCTGCCTCCCACGGGGCGGCGAGTGCGCCCAGGAGGGCTCCCCCGCCGACGACCGCCTTGCCGAGGAAATCGGCCCGCGTGCAACCCCACACGCCGGCGAGCGACTCCTGGAGCGCGCCCTCGCGATCGAGCTCGCCGAGCGTGAAATCGCTCATGTCTGCACGAATCCGGTCTTGCGCACGGCCGCCATCACCTGCTTCGCGGTCATCGGCTGGTCGGTGGCGCGCGGGGCGGGGTCATCACCGCGGATGACGCGAACCCAGGCTGCGTGGCGCGCCTCGACCGAGACGATCTTCGCGGCGGCGGCCAGGCTCGGCTTCGTCAGGTTGGCAGCCTGGCCGTTGTAGGCGGCGACGCCCGTGTCCTCGAGGACGGCTGCGGTGGCAGAGAACTTGTCGGGGTCGCCGGTGACGTCCCCGAAGTCGAACTTGGGGGGCGCGCTGGCCTTGTTGCCGAGCACCTTCCGGAAGAAGGCAACGTGCGCGCGCTCGTGCGCGTGCACCACGCGCGCGAACTGGCGGAGCTCGCCCCGCAGCTTGCCCTTCTTCAGCGCCTCGCGGTAGAACGACTCCTCGAGCAGCTCCAGGAGCAGTACGAGATCGAAGATCTTGACGTCCTGGGCCGGCGAGGGGGCGGAGCCCGCACGCCCCGGCACCGCCGCCGCGACGACGAGGCCGCCGGCCGAGAGCGCGCCGCCCACGGCCGCAGCGCGTCTCAGCACGCTCGCGCGCGACTGCACCGAGACCTTCGCCTCGCCCGACTCGACCCGCTGCTCGCGTTCGTCACTCACGCCGATGCACCACCATACAAAACGCCTCGGACGAATACAATGCCGGGACTCACCGAAGCGCCGCGATCGCCTCGATCTCGACGAGGGCGCCCGACGGGAGTCC
>JACCZA010000341.1 GCA_013696185.1 Actinomycetota bacterium | reverse complement strand
GCCGACGGCCTCGTCGAGCAGGACGGGCCGCTCGTCAGGCTGCCGGCTTGAGCCGCGCGAGGAGCGCGACCGCCTGCGCCGCGAGCCCCTCGCGCCGACCCGTGAAGCCGAGCGCGTCGGTGGTCGTCGCGCGAACCGCGACCAAGCCGGGCGAGACGCCGAGGGCCGAGGCGAGGGCCTCTCGCATCGCCCCTCGGTGGGGGGCCAGGCGCGGCTCCTCGCCGATCAGCACGCAGTCGGCGTTGACGAGCTCGTAGCCCGCGCCGCGCACCTCGGCGTCGGCGCGGGCGAGCAGGTCGAGCGACGAGACGCCCCGCCAGCGCTCCTCGTGGGAGGGGAACAACGAGCCGATGTCCTCGAGCCCGGCAGCTCCGAGCAGCGCGTCGATCAGCGCGTGGGTGAGCACGTCGCCGTCGGAGTGGCCGGCGAGGCCCCGTGGGTGCTCGATCGCGACCCCCCCGAGCACGAGCGGGATGCCCGCGGCGAACGCGTGGGCGTCGACCCCGATCCCGACCCTGAGCTCAGACAGCCTGCAACGCTCCCGGGAGCGCCGCGAGCGACTCCAGCCTGACGTCCGCTGCACAGGCCTGCGGCCGCGTCGCGTGCACGACGCCCCAGGGCCCGCGCCGCAGGAAGACCGCGGCCATGCCAGCGCGCTTCGCGGGCAGCACGTCGTTGTCGAGACGATCGCCGACGTAGGCGATCTCCCCCGCCGGCCTCCCGACCGTCTCGACGATCCGTGTGAAGAACTCCGGTGCCGGCTTCTCGACGCCCCAACCCGCCGACGTGGCGACGAAGTCGACCTCGAGCCCCGCCTCGTCCGCGAAGCGGGCCGTGCGTTCCGGCTGGTTGGCGGCGAGGCCGAGCTCGTAGCCCGAGCGACGTAGCTCCTCGAGACACGGCTTCGCGTCCGCATAGAGGTCGCCGCGCTCGAGCGGGGGCCAGGCATCGACCCACTCGACCCCGAGGAGGGCGAACACCTCCCGGTGGTGGAGACCCCGCTCGATCACCGCTCCGAGCGCGCCGAAGAACGTGAGGCGCGGGACACCGACGGCGTCCGCCAGCGCGCCCCAGGCGCGCGTCTCGTCGACGAGCGTCTCCCCCACGTCGAAGACGACAGCCTTCACCGCCACGACGACACGAGCTCCAGATCGGCCCGCGTCGTCACCTTGAGCAGCCGCGGATCTCCGGGCACGGCCCGGACTCGCCCTCCCGCGGCCTCGACGAGGGATGCGCAGTCGCTCGCCTCCGCTCCGCCCGCCAGCGCGCCGCGCAGTACGGCCGCCACGAACGCCTGGGGCGTCTGCGCGACGACGAGCTCCGCCCGCGGCAGCGTCTCGACCACCGCGTCGCCGCGCACCCGCTTGATCGTGTCGGTCACGGCCAGCACGGGCACGGCTCCGTCCCAGCCCGCGGACAGCGGGGCCAGCACGCGCTCGATCACCTCGTCGGGGAGGAGGGGTCGCGCCGCGTCGTGCACGAGGACGACCGAGGCCCCTGCCGGAACCTCGTCCAGCGCGAGCGATACCGACCGCGAGCGGCTGGACCCGCCCGGGACGCAGACGCTGACCTTGCCCGCTCCGATCTCCTCGGCGAGCAGGATCGTGGGCTCCTCCCAGCCGGGAGGAGCCGCGATCACGATCCCCTCGATCCACTCCGAGCGCTCGAGCCGCTCGAGGCTCTCGGCAAGCAATGGGAGCCCACCCAGCGGGGCGAAGGCCTTGGGGCGCCCCTCGCCGAGCCGCTCGCCGCTGCCGGCCGCCGCGAGCACGGCCCAGACGCTCATCCTCGGCCGCTGGCCGCCCTAGCCCCTAGACCGTTGCGGTTGCCTGCGACTTGGTGCTCTTGGCGTTGCCGTTCTCGCTCGCGCCGACCTCGCTGAGCACGTCGTCGAGCCAGAGCCCCGCCTCTTCCTCGTCCATCGCCTTCGCGTACATGAGCTCGCTCGCGAGGATCTTCTTGGCCTTCACGAACATCTGCTTCTCTCCGGTGGAGAGCCCCTTCTCGTGATCGCGCAGCGAGAGGTTCCGGACGACTTCCGCGAGCTCGAGGATGTCACCGGTCTTCATCTTGTCGCGGTTGTGCTTGAAGCGCCGGTTCCAGTTCTTCGGCATCTGGGTGCCGTCGCCGGTCAGCGCCTCGAGCACGACCGCCACCATGTCCTCGTCGATCACCCTGCGCAGACCGACCTTCTCCGCGTTCTCCGACGGCACGTTCACCGTCATGTCGTTGTGGAGGATCTTGATCGTCAGGTACTCGCGCTTCTGGCCGAGCACCTCCCGCAGCTCCTTCTTGACCACGGTGCCCGCGCCGTGGTGCGGATAGACCACCTTCTCGCCGATCTCGTACAATCCGTCCTCCCTGCTCCGGTGGCTAAGAGAGACGCCGACGCAAAGGACACCGCGCCGGCGACGACCGTAAAGTCTAGCGCAAACAGCGCTCGATTACGACCGTTTCCAGGGCTTTTCGACGTAGCTCGGGCGAAAACCCCTGCTCAGCCCGGACGATCGGGAGCTAGAGCTGGAGATAGCGATCGACGAGATTGTGCTCCTGCAGCCTGCGCAGGCCCTCCCGGATCTCACGCGCCCGCGCCGGGCCGACCCCCTCGACCGCCTCGAGCTCCCGGTGGGAAGCGCGAACGATGGCCTCGAGGCCTCCGAGGTCGGCAACGACTCGATCGATCACGGAGCCCGGCAGCCGTGGGATGCGCGACAGCACGCGGTACCCCCGCGGGGCGACCGAGAGGTCGAGCGGATTCACGCCGCGTGAGTGGCCGAGCAGCTCGGCGAGCGCCTCGAAGGCGAGCAGCTCCCGGTAGGGAAGCGCCGACAGCGGCTCGAGCGCGGCCTGGCCGGTGTCCGCCGCGATCGCCTGGTAGTCGCGGACGACCGCGTCCTTCTCGGCCGGCACCTGCTCGACCAGCTCGCCGAGCTGGAGCCGGATCAGACGCCCCTCGGCGCCGAGCTCGACGCAGTTGCGCTCGATCTCCTCCGCCATCCGGGTCGTCATCTCCGCCCGCTGCAGGACCACCAGGACGTCGTCCAGCACGACCGCGTTCTGGAACTCGAGGGCGGTCAGTCGCGTCAGCACCTGCTCCAGCCGCTGGCGGTAGGTCTTGAGCGTGGCGAGCGCCTGGTTCGTCTTGGCCAGCACGTCGGCGACCCGGTCGAGCTGGTAGCGACCCTGGCCGATGAACACCGTCACCGTCTCGCGCTGCTGCGAGATCGAGATCACGAGAGCGCCCGTCTGCTTCGCCACACGCTCGGCAGTCCGGTGGCGCGTGCCCGTCTCCGCCGAGGCGATCGTCGGATCGGGCATCAACTGCACGTTCGCGTACGCGAGACGGGTCAGCTTCGTGTTGACGATGATCGCCCCGTCCATCTTCGCCAGCTCGTAGAGGAGCTGGGGCGTGAAGGGCTGGTCGAGCTGGATCCCGCCCGAGAAGAGGAAGGAGAGCTCGACCGGCTCGCCGACCACGATCAGCGCGCCCTCGTGTGAGCGGATGATGTCGTCGATCCCGCTCCGCAGCTCCGTCCCGGGCGCCACCCTGGCGATCGCCGCGAGCAGTCGTGGGTCGCCTCGCAGGTCTGCCTCGGACGGCGTGCGCGTGAAGCCGAGGGCGCTCTGGGTGCGCTCGTCGGGTCTAGGCTGCCTCGGACCGGTCTGCATCGAGCCCCGTTGCGATCGCCCGGCGAAGCGTGGTCGCCTCGCGTACGTGAAGTATGTCACGTGCGGGCGTCCCCCCCGGAGCGACGACCATGCGGATGCCGAGCTTCGCGCACTCCTCGAGGCGCCGCTCGACCTGCGTTGCCGGGCGCAGGCGGCCGGTGAGCCCGATCTCCCCGAACGACGCCGAGCGCTCGCTCACGGGCAGACCCTTGGCGGCGGACGCGATCGCGAGCGCGACGGGCAGGTCGGCGCCGGGCTCGTCGACCCGCAGTCCGCCCGCCACGTTGACGAAGACGTCGGCGGAGGCGAGCGCGATGCCCGCGTGGCGGGAGAGCACGGCCACGATCATCGCGAGCCGCTTGGGATCGACTCCGGTGCCGACGCGACGGGGCATCGCGAGATCGCTCGGCGCGACGAGGGCCTGTATCTCGACGAGGAGCGGCCTCGTGCCCTCGAGCACGCAGGCGACCGCAGCGCCGACCTCGCCCGCCTCCGTCTGCCCGAACACGGTCGACGGGTCGGGCACGCCGACGAGCCCCGCGCCGGTCATCTCGAAGAGGCCGAGCTCGTTCGTCGAGCCGAAGCGGTTCTTCGCGGCTCGCAGCACGCGGTGCGCGCGGTACTTGTCCCCCTCGAACTGGAGCACGCAGTCGACGAGGTGCTCGAGCACCCTGGGGCCGGCGACCGCGCCGTCCTTCGTCACGTGGCCGACGAGCACCGTCGCGATCGAGGCTTCCTTCGCGACGCGCAGGAGCCGCGACGCAGCCTCGCGCACCTGCGCCACCGAGCCGGGTCCGGAGCCGAGCCCGGCAGAGGCGAGCGTCTGGATCGAGTCGATCACGCAGACGTCCGGGTGCTCGCGCTCGAGCGTCGCACAGACGGTCTCGAGCTCGGTCTCGGCCAGGATCTCGACCCGATCGGCACCGCCGAGCCGGGCCGCCCGGAGCTTCACCTGCGCCACCGACTCCTCGCCCGTCACGAGGAGCGCCCGCCGGTCTCCGTCACGGGAGATGGCCGCGAGCGCCATCAGCAGGAGCGTCGACTTGCCGACGCCCGGCTCCCCACCGACGAGGACGAGCGACGCAGGCACGAGCCCGCCGCCGAGCACGCGGTCGAGCTCGTCGACACCGGTCGGAATGCGAGCTGCGTCCTCGACCTTGACGTCGACGAGCCTGAGC
>JACCZA010000314.1 GCA_013696185.1 Actinomycetota bacterium | reverse complement strand
GACGGCCGGCTGAGCCTGGCGGCCCCCGCCGGCGACCTCGCGGGCACCGCGGCTCGCCGGTCCGCGTGAGGCGGGTCTCCCTCCTCGTCGCGAAGGATCTCCGGATCCTGCGGCGCTCGCCGGTCCTCCTCGGCGTGCTCGTCGCCTACCCTGTCGTGATCGCGCTCCTGATCGGCCTCGTCGCGGCGTTCGCGACCGCCAAGCCGCGCGTGGCGCTCGTCGACCGGGAGGGGCTGCCGGCGCGGATCGAGGTCGGCGGCCGCAGCTTCGACCTCGCCTCGACGATCGACGACGTGGCGCGTGAGGTCGAGCTCGTGCGCCTCTCGCCGGCGGAGGCCCGCCGGCAGCTGGAGGCGGGCAGGGTGATCGCCACCGTGACGGTGCCGCCCGGCTTCATCGCCGAGCTGCGGGCGATGGTGCGGAGCCCGCGCCTCCAGCTCGAGACGGTGCAGGGCGGCCTCGCACCGCGGGTCACGCGCGAGATCGAGGCGCTCGTCTACGGCCTCAACCGGCAGCTCCAGGAGGCCTACATCCAGGCGAACCTGCGCTACGTCGAGCTCATCCTCGACGGCGGGCAGGGGACCTTCCTCGGGCGCCGCTTCGACGTGCTCGGGCTCGACGGGACGCGCGAGGTGCTCTCCGAGCTGCCGCGCGGCCCCCGGCTCGACAGGATCCGGGAGTTCGTCGACACGGCCGAGCTGGCGCTCGGCCAGACCGGCACCGCCCTGCGCGCCACGGCCAACCCGATCGAGCTCGAGCGGGTGTCCGGCCGCGGCCGCAGCTGGACCGTCTCGGCGCAGGTGCAGGCCTACGCGCTGGCGCTCACGCTCAGCTTCCTCACCCTGCTGCTCGCCGCCGGCGCGCTCGCCGCCGAGCGGGACGAGAACGTGCTCGGACGGCTCGCACGCGGCCTCGTCGGGATCGGGCAGATCGTCTGGGCCAAGGTCGCGCTCGCGGCGGTCGTCGCGCTCGCGGTCGGGCTCACGATCGCGCTCGCCTTCGGCCTCGCCACCGAGCTCGCCGGCGTGCCGGGCGGCGAGCCGTGGAGCCGCCTGCCGCTCCTGGCGGTCGGCCTCGCGCTCGCCGGGGCGAGCCTGGGGGCGCTCGGCACCCTGCTCGGCGCGCTCGCGGGCGAGGCGCGGTCGGCCTCGCTCGTCGCGCTCCTCGTCGTGCTGCCGATCGTCTTCTGCGGCCTCGTGCCGCGGGGCGTGGTGCCCGTGGTCTCGACAGCGAGCGACGCCTTCCCCTTCGCCCACGCCGTGCGGCTGTTCGCCGCGGCGCTGTACGAGGCGAGCCCGTGGCGGACGATCGCCGTCGAGGCGCTCTGGCTCGCCGGGCTCGGACTCGTCTTCGGCGTCGCCGCCCGGTCCGGCGCCAGGCGCCTGGTGGGGTAGGGCGAGTCCTGCGACGCGCCCCCTCCTCGGCGCCGGGACATAGGCTGCTCGGCATGAGCGCCTTTCCAGCCACGCGCCTGCGCCGCCTGCGCCGGACGGCGTCCCTGCGCGCGCTCGTGCGCGAGACGCGCCTCGACCTCGAGGGCTTCGTCCTGCCCCTGTTCGCCTGCGAGGGAGAGGGCGTCGTGCGGCCGCTCGAGGGCCTGCCCGGGATCGCCCAGCGCTCGCTCGACGAGCTCGTGCGCGAGGTCGACTCCTGCGCGGCACTCGGCGTGCCGGCGATCCTGCTCTTCGGTGTCCCCGACGAGAAGGACGACGAGGGCTCGGGTGCCTGGGCCGACGACGGCATCGTCCAGCGCGCGCTGCGCGAGCTGCGCGGCCGCCATCCAGGCCTCGTCCTCGTGACGGACGTCTGCCTCTGCGAGTACACGGCCCACGGCCACTGCGGCGTACTCGCAGGCGGCGAGATCGCCAACGACGAGACGCTCGAGCTCCTCGCCCGCACGGCGGTCAGCCACGTGGAGGCCGGGGCGGACGCGGTCGCTCCGAGCGACATGATGGACGGACGGGTGGGCGCGATCCGCGGCGCGCTCGACGAGGCCGGCCACCCGACGGCCTCGATCCTCGCCTACTCGGCGAAGTACGCCTCGGCCTTCTACGGGCCGTTTCGCGAGGCGGCCGGCTCCACGCCCTCGTTTGGCGACCGGCGCGGCTACCAGATGGATCCCGCGAACGTGCGCGAGGCGCTGCGCGAGTGCGAGCTCGACCTCGGGGAGGGCGCCGACGTGCTGATGGTGAAGCCGGCGCTGCCCAACCTCGACGTGATCCGCGCCGTGCGCGAGCGCTTCGACGCGCCGCTCGCGGCGTACAACGTCTCGGGCGAGTACGCGATGGTGAAGGCCGCAGCCGCCCGCGGCTGGCTGGACGAGCGGCAGGCGGCGCTCGAGTGCCTGACCGCGATCAGGCGCGCCGGAGCGGACGTCGTCATCTCCTACTGGACGAAGGAGCTCGCCGGGTGGCTGTAGGGACGCGCTCGGAGCTCTACCGCCGCGCGCTCGCGCTCATCCCCGGGGGCGTGAACTCGCCGGTCCGCGCGATGCGGGCCGTCGGCCTCGACGAGCCGCTGTTCGTGCGGAGCGGCAGCGGCGCCTACCTCGAGGACGCGCACGGCGAGCGCTACCTCGACTGGGTGCTGTCCTGGGGCCCCCTCCTCTTCGGGCACGCGGACCCGGAGACGGTGGCGGCGGTGATCGAGGCGGCGCGGGACGGGACGACGTTCGGCGCCTCGACCGAGCGCGAGGTGGAGCTCGCCGCCGAGCTCGTCGCTGCAGTTCCCTCGCTCGAGCAGGTGCGGCTCGTCTCCTCGGGCACGGAGGCCGCCATGAGCACGATCCGCCTCGCGCGCGCGGCGACCCGGCGCGACCGCATCGTCAAGTTCTCGGGCTGCTACCACGGCCACGTCGACGCGCTGCTCGCGAGCGCGGGGTCGGGCCTCGCGACGCTCGGCATTCCGGCCAGCCCGGGCGTCCCGACCGCCGTGACCGCCGACACGATCGTCTGTCCCTTCAACGACGTGGACGCCGCCGCGGCCGCCGTGGCGCGCTACGGGGAGGGGCTCGCCTGCATCGTCGTCGAGCCCGTGGCCGGGAACATGGGCGTCGTCCCCCCGGCGCCGGGCTTCCTGGAGGCGCTCCGCCGGCTCTGCGACGCGGCGGGGGCGCTCCTCGTCTTCGACGAGGTGATCACGGGCTTCCGGGTCGCCCGCGGCGGAGCACAGGAGCGCTACGGCGTCCTCCCCGACCTCACGATTCTCGGCAAGCTCGTCGGCGGCGGCCTCCCGCTCGCGGCCTTCGGTGGGCGGGCGGAGCTGATGGAGCGGCTCGCGCCTGCCGGCGACGTCTACCAGGCTGGCACGCTCTCGGGCAATCCGCTCGCCACCGCCGCGGGGCTGTCGGTGCTGCGGCGCCTCCGCGACCCCGCGGTCTACGCGGAGCTCGAGCGCCGCGGCGCCCGGCTCGAGGCCGGTCTCGCCGCGGCGACCGAGGGTGCGGGCGCCTGCGTCCAGCGCGTGGGGGCGATGGCGACGCTGTTCCTACGCGAGGGACCGGTCGAAAGGTACGAGGACGCGATGCGAAGCGACACCGAGCGCTACGGCGCCCTCTTCCGTCATCTGCTGGAGCGGGGCATCTACCTCGCCCCCTCGCAGTTCGAGGCCATGTTCGTCTCGCTCGCCCACGGCGACGAGGAGATCGAGCGGACCGTGGACGCGGTTGCCGGGTTCTTCGCAGACTGAGGTGTGGGAGGAGCTGGCCG
Organism: Actinomycetota bacterium; assembly: GCA_013696185.1. Lineage (GTDB taxonomy): Bacteria > Actinomycetota > Thermoleophilia > Gaiellales > Gaiellaceae > JACCZA01. Next base: position 5,637 of record JACCZA010000314.1, on the reverse strand, counting down.
AGGCCGCCGAGCGGGAGAGCCCGCTCTGGGCCGAGGCGCTGCGCCCGGCGGGCGAGCGCGAGCGCGAGCCCGTCTTCTCACGGCTCGCAGACGCGGCCTACGCCGTCGCGATCGAGACGATCTACGAGGGCTATCTCGTCCACTACGGCGAAGCCCGCCTGTTCGCGCCCGCCGATGCCCACACGGCGCTCCTGCTCGGCGACTACCTCTACGCGCACGGGCTCGTCCGCGTCGCGGAGCTCGGCGAGGTCGAGCCGGTCGGCGATCTGGCCGAGCTGATCTCGCTCTGCGCGCAGCTGCGGGGGGAAGGGGCGGAGGGCGACGGCGTCGTCTGGGCGGCGACCGCGGCGCTGATCGGCCGGGGCGGTCTCGGCGAGGCGCGGGCGGCGCTCAGGGACGGCGGCGACGCGCGGCCGCTCCTCGATCTGGCCGAGCGGGCGGCCGGTGCCGAAGCCGTCGAGTCGGCCCTCGTCGCGCACGCTCGCCGCCTTCGCTAGAGTCGCCGCTCGATGGCTTCCTTCCTGCTCACCGTGCCGCTCGTCGCGGTGGCCGACGCCGCCGAGGAAGGCAGCAAGATCATCAGGGCGATGCTGATCGTCGGCCTCGTGTTCATCGCGGTGATCGCGCTCGGAGAGCTCTCGCGCTGGGCGTCGGGCCGCCGCCGGGCTCGCCGCCGCACCCGGCGCACGATCGTCTAGCAAGAAGCCCGCCGGGCCCCGAGGAGTGCTACGGCACCCGCAACCGCGGGCGTACACTCGAATCGAATGGCTCCGCCCTCGGACCTGCGAGCGTGGATCGCGCTGCTCGAGCGCGAGGGCGAGCTCGTCCGGGTGGAGGCAGAGGTCGATCCCGATCTCGAGATCACGGAGATCGTCGACCGCACCGTCAAGGCCGGCGGCCCGGCGCTCCTGTTCACGCGGCCGAGGGGCTCCCGCCATCCCCTGCTGATCAACCAGTTCGGCACCGAGCGGCGGATGTCGATGGCCTTCGGCGTCTCGCACCTCGACGAGGTCGCGCAGAAGCTCTCCGACGTGATCGAGATGCAGCCGCCCCAGGGGATCGCGGAGAAGGTGCGCGGGCTGAAGAAGCTGAAGTCGATCGCCGACTCGATGCCGAGGCAGGTGCGCGCGGCGCCGTGCCAGGAGGTGGTGCTGACCGGAGAGGAGATCGACCTCGACCTCCTGCCGATCCAGCGCTGCTGGCCCGGAGACCCCGCGCCGTTCGTCACGCTGCCGGCCGTGATCACCCGCGATCCCGTGACGGGCACGCGGAACGTCGGCATGTACCGGATGCAGAAGCTCGACCGCCGCACGACGGCGATGCACTGGCAGATCCACAAGGACGGTGCCGCCGACTGGCGCGGCATGGGCGAGCGCCTGGAGGTCGCCGTCGCGCTCGGGCTCGATCCCGTGACCGCCTACTCCGCCTCGGCGCCGCTGCCCAAGCACATCGACGAGTTCATGCTGGCCGGGTTCCTGCGCGGCGAGCCCGTCGAGCTCGTGCGGGGTCGCACCGTCTCGCTCGACGTGCCCGCGAACGCCGAGATCGTGCTCGAGGGGTACATCGCGAAGGGCGAGCTCACGACCGAGGGGCCGTTCGGCGACCACACGGGCTACTACTCCCCCGCCGAGCCCTTCCCCGTCTTCCACCTGACTGCCTTGACGATGCGCAGGAACGCGATCTACCCCTCGATCGTCGTCGGCCAGCCGCCTGCCGAGGACGCCTGGCTCGGCAAGGCGACCGAGCGGATCTTCCTGCCGGCCGTGCGCATGAGCGTGCCCGAGATCGTCGACTACGACCTGCCGGCCGCCGGCGCCTTCCACAACTGCGTGATCGTCTCGGTGCGGAAGGCCTTTCCGGGGCACGCGCGGAAGGTGATGCACGCGATCTGGGGGCTCGGCATGCTCAGCCTCTCGAAGTCGGTGGTCGTGGTCGACGAGTGGGTCGACGTCCACGACTACGAGCAGGTCTTCTTCCGCGTCTGCGCCAACGTCGATCCCAAGCGCGACCTCGTCCTGACCGAGGGGCCGCTGGATCACCTGGATCACGCCCCCACGCTTCCCTTCTACGGCGGCAAGCTCGGCATCGACGCGACGCACAAGGGTCCCGACGAAGGTGCGCGCCCGTGGCCGGAGGAGATCGTGATGAGCCCCGAGATCCGCGAGCTCGTCGACAGGCGCTGGGAGGAGTACGGGCTGGGTGGGGGAAAGGCCTCGGCCAACGGCTCCAGGCGGCGCCCGTTGCGTCAACTGTTACGTCGTTGACGGGCCAGGGTGTGGGAGGATTGAATCCGTACGGTGCCGCGCGGCACCGCAGTGCGATCGAGACAGGAGCGCGTAGGTAAGTGGAGCCCAAGCGAGGCGAGCACGGATCCCACGTCGCGGCGCCGAGCCTGTGGCCGGTCGGGTTCGCGATCGGCGTGGCGATTCTCCTGCTCGGCACGATCCTCGGCTGGGTGATCGCCGGGCTCGGCGCGGTCATCACCGCGCTCTTCGGCTTCCTCTGGATCCGGGACGCCACGAACGACCTGCGCGGCGAGGAGGTCGCGATCGAGCCCGAGCGGCGCGAGGTCGCCCCCCGTGCCTCTGCGACGGCCGAGCCGAGGCCCGCGAACGAGGGGGAGGCCGGGATGCCCCTTCCCGAAGAGGGCGAGGTCGAGCGCTATCCGCGCAGCGCGTTCCTGGGCGCGGCGACGCTCGGCGTTGGCGGCGTGATCGGCGGGCTCGTGACCGTCCCTGTGCTGGGCTTCACCATTCTTCCCGCCTTCACGAGCCAGGGCTCCGGGCAGGTCGACGTCGGCGCCGTCGACGATTTCGAGAAGGAGCAGTGGCTGATCACGACCTTCCTGCAGGATCCCGACCAGGGCGAGGTGTCGCGACGGACCGCCTACATCCGCAACAACGGCGAGCTCGACGGGCAGCCGAGCTTCACGATCCTCTCGCACCGCTGCGTCCACCTCGGCTGCCCGGTGCAGCCGAACGGGCCGGTCAGGGACGACGAGGCGACGCGGGAGACGCGCGCGGAGAACGAGATCACGCGCATCCCCGCCGATCCCTCCGGCTTCGGCTGCCCCTGCCACGGCGGTCAGTACGACACGGAGGGGAACCGCAAGGCAGGCCCGCCCGTGCGCGCGATGGACCGGTACGAGTTCTCGATCCGCGGCGGGCGGCTGCTCCTCGGCCAGACCTACAGCGTGAGCGAGGTGCGCGGTCAGGGCGCCGAGGCGCGCATCAAGCGACACCGCCTCGCGAAGCCGGGTGTCCACGTCGACGGCCCCTCGTCCTGGCTCTACCCCATCTCCCCTCCCTGATCCGATGGCGCGACGCGCACCCTCATCCCGCCGCCAGCAGCTCGAGCGCGCCGCGCTCGTCCCGGTCGACTGGCTCGAGGAGCGCTCGGGCCTCGCCGGCGGCATCAAGTACTTCCTCTTCCGCAAGGTGCCGGCGGACATCAACTGGATGCAGACGCTCGGCTCGGCGACGCTGACCGCGTTCATCGTCCAGGCCGTCACGGGCGTCGTGCTCGCCATGTACTACAAGCCCGACCCGGATGCGGCCTACGCGTCGATCCTGCGGATCACGAACGACGTCACGCTCGGCTGGCTCGTGCGCGGGATGCACAAGTGGGGCGCGAGCGTCTTCATCATCCTCATGTTCTTCCACATGGCACGGGTGTTTCTGTTCGGCGCCTACAAGTATCCGCGTGAGCTGAACTGGATCGTCGGGGTCGGGCTGCTCGCGCTCGGCCTCTTCGAGGGCTTCACCGGCTACCTGCTGCCCTGGGACGAGACCGCCTACTGGGCCTCGGTCGTCGGCATCAACATCAACGGCACGGCGCCCATCCTCGGCCCCTTCATCGTGCAGTTCCTCCAGTCGGGCATCGAGATCGGGGAGGACACGATCAGCCGCTTCTACGCCCTCCACATGCTGGTCTTACCCGGGGCGATCGGCGGGCTGATCGGGCTCCACCTCTACCTCGTCGTGCGGCTCGGCGTCACCTCGCCGCCCTGGTCGCCCGAGGCGGCGGGACGTGAGCGCGTCGAGCCCGGCCCCTCGACGAACGGCAACGGGCGAGCCGGTCTCGTCAGGCCGGGCGCACGCTCGGGAGCCCCCCGATGAGCACCCGCCTCGAGCAGCGCCGCGCGCAGCACCAGCGCTACAAGGAGGACGTCAAGGAGCACGGGAAGCCGTTCTTCCCGGGAGCGATGTGGCACGACACGGTGATGAGCCTCGTCGTCGTCTGCGTGATCATCGCCCTCGCCTCCATCTGGTACTTCACCTCCGGCGAGAACCCCGAGGACGCGGGCCTGCTCGGGCCGCGCTACACGGAGGAGGCCGACGCGGGCACGACGAACTTCATCCCGCGGCCGGACTGGTACTTCTACTTCCTCTTCTACCTGCTGCGGATCTTCAAGTGGCCCGACTCGGTCATCCTCGGCACCGTCGGGATCCCGACCATCCTGCTCATGCTGATGGTCGGGCTGCCGTTCTTCGACCTGCGCCGCGAGCGGCGGCTCTTGCGCCGCCCGGTCGCGGTGGTCGCGGCGATCCTCGTCGTGCTCTCGATGGGCGTGCTGACGTACAAGGGCGCCACGCAGGAGGAGGCGCTCGGGGGCGATGCGACGGTGGTGGCCGACTGGGTCGACCGGAACAACCTGCCCGCGAGCGCGCGCGAGGGAGCGACCCTCTTCAACGAGACCGGCTGCCAGCAGTGCCACGTCTACCTGGGCTCGGGCTCCGCGAACCTCGGCGCGCCGGACCTCTCGGACATCGGCTCGCTGGGCGGGAAGACCGAGGACTACTTCACCCGGTACGTCGCGAACCCGCGCACGTTCGGCAACAACGTCATGCCCGTCTACGGCCAGGCCAACGGCGGCAGCCTGGACGACCAGCAGCTCGGCAACCTCGCGAAGTTCCTCGCCGCGTCGAAGGGCGAGGGATGATGTGCACGTCTTCCTCGGCATAACGGGCGCCTCGGGCGCGCCCTACGCGGCACGGCTCCTGCAGGCCCTCGTCGCCGCCGACTGCGAGGTCGGCATGGCGGTCTCGAACGCGGGCATCGAGGTGATCGCGACGGAGCTCTACGGCGACCGGCGGCTCCCCCGCGACGAGGTGCTGGCGCGCTTCGTCGAGGGCGCGGGCGAGGGCGTCATGGTGTACGACCCGGGCGACTGGCGCGCGCCGTACGCGAGCGGCTCGGCGCAGGTCGACGCCTACGTCGTCTGCCCGTGCTCGATGGGAACGCTCGGCGCCCTCGCGGCCGGGGCGATGAGCAACCTCGTCCAGCGCGCCGCGAGCGTCGCCCTCAAGGAGGGGCGCAAGCTCGTGCTCGTCCCGCGCGAGACGCCGCTCTCGACGATCCACCTCGAGAACATGCTCCGGCTGCGCCAGGCCGGGGCGGTGATCCTCTTCGCGGCTCCGGGCTTCTACCACGGCGCCGAGACCGTCGAGGACCTCGTGGCCTTCGTCGTCGGTCGCTGTCTCGACCAGCTCGGGCTGCAGAACTCCCTGATCGAGCGCTGGGGCCAGGCCTGACGCGCTCGCAGGCACCTCCTCTGCACCCCGCGACCGCGCCCGGCGCGCGCGCGGGAGACGAAGGGCGGCTCGAGCCGGACGCGGTGCGCTCGATGTTCGACCG
>JACCZA010000312.1 GCA_013696185.1 Actinomycetota bacterium | reverse complement strand
GCCGACGTAGTAGGTGAGGTCGCGCGGTCGCCGGAACGCGCCCGTGAAGAAGACCCGCAGCAGGTGCAGGGCGATCGCCGCGATGAAGACGTTGGCGGCCCAGTGGTGCGTCTGGCGCAGGAGCAGGCCCGCCTTCACCTCGAAGGAGAGCCGCAGCGCCGAGGCGTAGGCCTCGCTCACCTCGCGCCCACGCAGCGCCTCGTAGGGCCCGTCGTAGGTCGTCGGGGCGAGGCTCGGCTCGAAGAAGAGCGCGAGGCCGACGCCGGTCGCGACGAGGACGAGGAAGCTGTAGAGCGCGACCTCGCCGAGCAGGAAGCTCCAGTGGTCGGGGAAGACGTAGCGGAGCACCTTGCGGACGAGCGGCGCCTGGCCGGTGCGCGCGTCGAGGGCACGAACCGCGCGGCCGATCACGAGCGGACTCCCCACCACGAAGGCCCGGGCGCCGCCGAGAAGCCCCCGCGCGCGACGAGCATCCCGCCGGAATCGACGTCGAGCGGCAGCTGGGGCAGGGGGCGCCCGGCCGGCCCGAAGAGCACGGCTCCGCCCCGCCTCGCGTCGAAGGTGGAGTAGTGGCAGGGGCAGACGAGGGCCGGCCGCTCGGAGGTCGGCTCGAAGCTCGGATAGCGAAAGAGCGAGACGGCACAGCCGGCGTGCGTGCAGATCTTCGAGTAGGCGAGGACGCCCCCGGCATCCCAGTCGGCTCGCTCGTCCGGCAGCTCGAGCTCCTCCGGCCGCAAGCGGACGAGGACGATCGACGCGTCGAGGCGCCGGCGCTCCGCGCCCTCGGGGAAGGCCGTCAGGAACGAGCCGACGACGAGCTCCTCGAGCGCGACCGGGCGACCGCCCTCGTCGACGAGGCGCCGACCGCGCCGCCACGGGGTGGTGTGCAGCCTGCCGGTTCGCAGCACGGGGCCGAGCGAGGCCACGGGCAGGACGAGGGCCGTCCCGAGCAACCCGGCGGTGCCTCCCGCGGCGCCCACCAGGAGACGACGGCGCGAGAGCCCCTCGCTGCTTCTCCCGAGCTCCTCCTCCACGTTCTCGACCGCCTCCTCGTGGCGGTGGTCGCCGAGCGGCTCCACGACGGTCTCCTGGGGAACGAGGCGCCTGGAGGCGACGACCGCCGCGACGGCGAGGCAGGCGAAGGAGAGCCCGAGCGCGAGGCCGAGACCCTGGGTGTCGGCCCCCGACAGGTAGACGGCGATCGCGGCGATCGCCGCCGCGGAGCCTCCAGCGAGGAGGGCGAGCACGAGGGTCTCCGCGTGCCGGCGCGGCGCATGCCCGGGCAGGCCCGGCCGCGGCCGCTCGAGCGGTGTCATCCGGCGCGCTTCCCGATGACGCGGCAGACGGCGACGAGGACGACTCCCGCGGCGAGCCAGGCGACGAGCCCCTCGGGGATGGGGCCGACGTGGCCGAGCCCGAAGCCTCCCTCGTCGGGCGGATCGCGCGCGTAGAGGACGTAGCGCGCGATCGAGTCGACGGTCGCGGCGTCGATCCGGTCCTCGCCGAAACGGGGCATCAGATAGGGGCCGATCCGGATCGCCTCGCCGATCTGGGTCGCCGTCGAGCGGTCGAGCGGCGGGGCCGTGCCGCCGACCACGACGCCGCCCCTGACCGCCGACTGATGGCAGCCGGCGCAGAATTCCGTGTAGGCGGCGAAGCCCTGGGCGAGGTCGCCGCGCTCGGGCCGCACCTCGGGAATCGGCGGCCCGCCCCGCGGCAGCGAGGCGACGTAGGCCACGAGGGCGTCGATCTCCGCCTCGTCGTAGGCGGGATCGCGGCGGTCGGGCTGCTCGTCGGGGTCGCGCAGCGGCATCGCGCCCGTCGAGAGGTAGAAGTGGGCGGAAGCCGCCCCGACGCCGAGGAGCGACGGGCCTTCGCCGCGCACGCCGCCTGCGCCCCTCGCTGCATCCGCGGCGGAGACACCCCGTCCACCGATGCCGTGGCACGAGACGCAGCCCTCGACGTACAGCTCGCGACCGCGTCCAACGCGGTCGTCGGCTCCCGCGCCGGCGACGGGCGTGGCGGCGAGCACCACTGCGAGCACGACCAGGCCGCCCGCCCACGACCGTCGCAGGAGACACGGGCCGGTGGGGTTCGCGACGGCCACGAGCAGCGCTCGGATACTCGCAGACCTCACCGGGTGGCCGCCTGAGCGGTTAGCGTGGCGCGGGTGGCGAAGACTCGCCGGGTGTCGGGGACGGTCGCGGTCGGCGCGGTGCTGGCCGTCACTCCCGCCTGCTCCTCGCAGCAGTCCACGCTCGACCCGGCGAGCGACTCCGCCGGCAGAATCGCCGACCTCTGGTGGGTCATGCTCGTCGGCTCGGCCGTCGTCTTCGCGGTCGTCACCGCCCTCGTCCTGGTAGCGGTGCTGCGCCGCCGGGGGGCGCACGCGGAGCCAGGGCGAGCCTCCCGCCTCGGCGACCCGCTGATCGCGATCGGCGGGGTCGGCATCCCGGCGGTCGTGCTCGTCTCCCTGTTCGTGCTCACCGTGCGCACCTTGCCCGTGACGTCGGCGCCCGCGCCCGGGGCGACCCGGCTCCGGATCGAGGTGACCGGCCGGCAGTGGTTCTGGGAGGTGCGCTACCCCGGGCGGAACGTGGTCACGGCCAACGAGCTCGTGATTCCCGTGGACGTCCCGGTCGAGGTGCGCGTGAGCACGCAGGACGTGATTCACAGCTTCTGGGTGCCCCGCTTGAACCGGAAGATCGACCTGATTCCCGGCCACGCGAGCTCGGTGCTCCTGCGGGCGGAGAAGCCGGGCGTCTACCGGGGGCAGTGCGCCGAGTTCTGCGGCCTGCAGCACGCGAACATGGCGTTCCTCGTCGTGGCCCAGCCGCCCGAGCGCTTCCGCGCCTGGCTCGCGCGGGAGCGGCGGCCGGCCGGGCGGCCGAGGACGCCTGCGCTCGAGCGCGGGCGGCGCGTCTTCTTCCGGTCGGCCTGCGCGGGCTGTCACCGCATCGCCGGCACCGCGGCCCGGGGCGACGCCGGGCCCGACCTGACACACCTCGGCGCCCGGCGCACGATCGCGGCGGGGACGCTCGAGAACACCGAGCGCGACCTGCGTCGCTGGATCCTCGACCCGCAGCGCTTCAAGCCGGGGAGCAAGATGCCGGGCCTCGAGGTTCCCGGCGACGACCTGCGCGCGCTCGTCGCCTACCTGCGGAGCCTGGAGTAGGCAGTGGCGGCGATCGCCGAGCAACCGGTCGAGCGGCTCGAGTCGAGCTGGGAGGAGCCGGGAGGCCTCGTCACCTGGCTCGCCACCGTCGACCACAAGCGGATCGGCGTCCGCTACCTCGTGACGGCGTTCGCCTTCTTCGTGGTCGCCGGCGTCGAGGCGCTCGTCCTCCGCGTGCAGCTCGCGGTGCCGCGCAACGGCCTCGTCGGACCGGCGCTGTACGACCAGCTCTTCACCCTCCACGGCGTCACGATGATCTTCCTCTTCGCGACGCCGATGCTCGCCGGCTTCGGGAACTTCTTCGTACCCCTGATGATCGGCGCCAGGGACATGGCCTTCCCGCGGCTGAACGCCTTCAGCTACTGGATCTTCCTCGCCTCCGGCCTCTTCATCTACGCCGGGCTCCCGTTCTCCGCGGCCCCGAACGACGGCTGGTTCAACTACGTCCCGCTCGCCTCGGCGGAGTACACGCCCGGCCTGAACATCGACTTCTACGGCTTCGGCCTGCTCTTCCTCGCCGTGTCCACCACCGCGGGCGCCGTCAACTTCATCGTCACGATCCTGAAGCTGCGCGCGCCCGGGATGTCGATCAACCGGATGCCGCTCTTCGTCTGGGCGGTCCTGACCACCTCCTTCGCCCTCGTCTTCGCCCTGCCGTCGCTCTCGACGGCGAACCTGCTGCTCGAGCTCGAGCGCAAGCACGGCTTCCACTTCTTCGACGCCGGGGCGGGAGGCGACGCGCTCCTCTGGCAGCACCTGTTCTGGATCTTCGGTCACCCCGACGTCTACATCATCTTCCTGCCCGCCGTGGGCATCGTCTCGACGATCGTCCCCGTTTTCTCGCGGCGGCCGATCGTCGGCTACACCGCGGTCGCCCTCTCGACCGTGCTGACGGGGATCCTCGGCTTCGGCGTCTGGGTGCACCACATGTTCGCCGTCGGCCTGCCGCAGATCTCGATGGGCTTCTTCGCCGCCGCCAGCCTGCTGATCGCGATCCCGAGCGGCGTGCAGGTGTTCGCCTGGATCGCGACCCTCCTGCGCGGCCGTCCGGTGCTGCAGACCCCGCTCCTGTTCGTGCTCGGCTTCGTGGTCGTCTTCGTCGTCGGCGGCCTCACGGGTGTCATGTTCGCCAGCGTGCCGTTCGACCAGCAGATCACGGACAGCTACTTCGTCGTGGCGCACTTCCACTACGTGCTCTTCGGCGGCGCCGTCTTCCCGATCTTCGCCGCGCTGCACTTCTGGCTGCCGAAGATCACCGGTCGCCTGCTCAGCGAGCGGCTCGGCAAGGCGAGCTTCTGGCTGATGTTCGCCGGCTTCAACCTCGCGTTCTTCCCCATGCACGTGTCGGGTCTCCTGGGCATGCCCCGGCGTGTCTACACCTATCCCGCGGGGCTCGGCTGGGACGCCGCCAACCTGCTCTCGACGGTCGGCGCGTTCGCGCTCGCGCTCGGGATCCTGCTCGTGGTCGTGAACGTGGCCTGGAGCCGCAAGCGCGGGCCGTGGGCGGGCGCCGATCCCTGGGGCGGCGACTCGCTCGAGTGGGCGATCCCCTCGCCCCCGCGTCCCTACAACTTCCCCGTCGTCCCCCTCGTGCGGAGCGCGCATCCGAACTGGGATCGGGCCGACCGGGAGGAGGACGCCCGCCGCGCCGGCCAGGCGGAGCTCGTCCTCGCCGAGGGCCACCAGACCCTCGCCACGACCGTGCTCGACGGCGAGGCCGACGACGTGCTGCACATGCCCGAGGAGTCGCTCTGGCCCTTCGTGCTCGCGCTCACGCTGAGTGTGCTCTTCGCGGGTCTCCTACTCGATCTGCCCCTCGTCGCGACGGCGGGCGGGGTGATGGCCCTCGGGGCGCTCGCGGGGTGGCACCTGCCCCGGGCCGAGGACGAGGACGAGGACGAGGCATGGTGAGCTCGCCCGTCCTCTCGGTCCCGCGCTCGGCCTCGACGGCCTGGTGGGGGATGCTCCTGCTCGTCGCCACCGAGGCGGCGCTCTTCGCCGTCCTGATCGCCTCGTACTTCTACCTCCGCTTCCACGCGGACGGCGGCTGGCCGCCGGAGGGGATCGGCGACCCGAAGCTCGTACGCGCCTCGCTGATGACGTCGGTGCTGCTCGCGAGCAGCGTGCCGATGGCCCTCGCCGAGGCCGGTATCGCCCGCGGCGACCGCAGACGGCTCCGCGCGGGGCTCGCCGCGAGCTTCGGCCTCGGCGCGCTCTTTCTCGGCCTGCAGGCGCTCGAGTATCGGGAGCAGCTGCGGGAGCTGAGGCCGCAGACGGATGCGTACGGATCGCTCGTCTACACGATCACGGGCGCACACGCCGCGCACGTGGCGCTCGGTCTCGCGCTCCTCGCCTGGCTCCAGCTCCGCGCGTGGCTCGGCGCCTACGGCCCGCGGCGGCACGTCGCCGTGCAGGTGATCGCCCTCTACTGGCACTTCGTCACGCTCGCCTCGACGGTGGTCTTCGCGACCGTCTACCTGTCCCCGCGTGTCTGAGGCGACGGCCGGGGAGGAGGCCGGGGGGCGCAGGCTCGGCGCGCTCGATCGGCTGCTCCTGTGGTTCGGCGCGCTCGGCGGGGCGGCCGCGTGGGCGCTGCAGCTCGCCGCCGGCTACGGCCTCGAGGAGGCCGGCTGCTCGGCGG
>JACCZA010000304.1 GCA_013696185.1 Actinomycetota bacterium | reverse complement strand
GCACTGCGTATGCCACGGAGGAGGCGGCGCAGCTCCGCCGGCTCGAGCTCCCCCGCGGCGCGCATGGGGTGCAGCCGCGCCCGCCAGAGCGCCTCGTCGACGTAGATGTTGCCGAGGCCGGCGAGGGAGCGCTGGTCGAGCAGGGCAGCCTTGAGCGAGGTGCGCCGTCCCGCCAGGCGCTCCCCGAGCGCACGTGCGGTGAACGCGCGGGCGAGCGGCTCGGCGCCGAGGCGGGCATCGAGATAGGGCACGAGCTCGCCCGGCTCGAGCAGACGCCAGGTGCCGAAGCGCCGCACGTCCCGGTAGGCGACGTCCGATCCGTCGTCCAGGGCGACGACCGCACGGACGTGGGGGTCGGCCGATGCCGACCCGTTCGCGCCGAGGCGGAAGCTCCCGGTCATCCGGAGGTGGACGAGGAGCACCCGACCGCTCTCGAACCGGATCACGAGGTACTTGCCGCGGCGCTCGACGGAGGCGACCACCTCTCCCCCGAGCTCCCCTGCCACCTCGTGCGGCTCGTCCGGCCTGACGAGCCGGGAGTCGAGGATCTCGACGCGCTCGAAGCGCCTGCCGATGAGGGCCGGCTCGAGGCTCGCGCGCACCGTCTCGACCTCGGGCAGCTCCGGCACCGGCGAGCCTCTAGACGATGGTGTCGAGGATGAGCGGACGCGCGCGCGGCGGCTCGTCGCCGATCTCGTAGGCTGCCAGCACGCCGCGTGCCGCATCCTGCGCCGAGGCGTCATCACGGGCGTGGATCTCGGCGAGCACCGCTCCCCGGCCGACGGCGTCTCCGCGCTTCAGGCGGCAGACGACGCCGACGGAATGGTCGATCGAGTCGTCCTTCGTGCGGCGCCCCGCGCCGAGGCGCAGGGCGCTCCCGCCGACCGCGATCGCCCCGAGGCGGGACACGTATCCCTCCTGCTCCGCCACGACCTCGCGGACGACGGGCGCCCGCGGCAGCGCGTCCTCGGAGGGGTCTCCGCCCTGCGCCGCGATCCAGCGCTCGTAGAGGGCGAGCGCGGAGCCGTCGCCGATCGCCGCCCGGACGCGGCGCGTCCCCTCGTCGAGGTCGAGCCCGAGATCCGACAGCGCGAGCAGGTGGGCCGAGGCCGTGACGACGAGCTGCTCGAAGTCCGCCGGGCCCTCGCCCCGCAGCGTGGCCACGGCCTCGCGCACCTCGAGGGCGTTGCCGACCGCGCGGCCGAGCGGCTGATCCATGTCGCTCAGCAGGCAGACGACCTCGCGCCCGGCGTGACGGCCGAGCTCGCCCATCGTCTCCGCCAGCCGGCGCGCCTCGCCGAGCGTCTTCATGAACGCGCCGTCGCCGACCTTGACGTCGAGCACGATCGCGTCGGCGCCTGCGGCGAGCTTCTTGGACATGATGCTGGCCGCGATCAGGGAGACGTTCTCGACGGTGGCAGTCACGTCGCGCAGGGCGTAGAGGCGCTTGTCGGCCGGGACGAGGTCGGCGGTCTGGCCGATGATGGCGAGGCCGAGCTCGCGCACCTGCGCCACGAAGCGCTCGTGGGGCAGCTCCACCTGGAAGCCCGGGATCGACTCGAGCTTGTCGAGCGTGCCGCCGGTGTGCCCGAGCCCGCGCCCGCTCATCTTCCCGAACGGCACGCCGCAGGCGGCGACGACGGGGCCGACCGCCAGCGACGTCTTGTCGCCGACGCCGCCGGTGGAGTGCTTGTCGACGACCTTGCGCCCGAGCTCCGCGCCGAGATCGATCGTGTCGCCGCTCCTGATCATCGCGCCGGTGAGCGCGAACGTCTCCGCGCTCGTCAGCCCGCGGAAGTAGACGGCCATGAGAAACGCGGCCAGCTGGTAGTCGGGCACCTCGTCGCGGGCATAACCGAGCACGAGCTCGGCGATCTCCTCCGGCGCGAGCTCTCCCCCGTCGCGCTTGCGCTCGATCAGCTCGGCGGGGCGGATCACCGCGTGGCCACGAAGACCGTCACGACCTTCGTCGCGACGAAGGGGTCCGTGAGCTCGGGCACCTCCGACACGTACGGACGGCCGCCGATGGAGGAGCCGACGTAACGCCGGATCGTGCTCGCGTCCCGAAACTCCACCGGGGTGACGAGATCCCTCCGGCGAACCGCGGCGAAGTGCGGGGACAGGTGCTCGTGTCCTGTCTCCGTCCGAAAGGACAGCAGCCGGTCGGACAGGTCGCGGCCGACAAGCCGCCAGAGCTCCTCGAGGTCCGCAGCCCCGTTCGTCACCGCGACCAGCGCGCCGCCGGGGCGAAGGACGCGCGCGAGCTCCCGGAGCGCTCGGTCCAGGTCGCGCACGTGGTACAGCATCCAGGCTGCCACCGCCGCGTCGAACTCGCCGTCGGCGAAGCCGAGGCTCCCGACGTCTCCGACCCGCGCATCGACACCCCGCCGCCGGGCGAGCTCGACCATGCGCTCCGACTGGTCGACGGCCACGACGTCGCACACGAGCTCACGGCCGATTCGCTCGGCGAGCTCGCCCCAACCACAGCCGACCTCGAGCACGCGTCGCGGCCGATGCTCGGCGAGCTCGGCGAGGACGACGTCTCTCGCGTCGACCCCGCTGCCTCCGTGGAGATAGAGCGATGCGCGCGTTGCGAGGCCGTCCTCCGTCGCGTACTGCTCGCGGACGAGCTCCGGGTCGTCGGACCTCACAGGGGCGGGATCGGCTGGCCCGGAACGCCGCGCGGCGCGCCCTTGCCTCCGAGCCAGCTGTTGACCGTCGCCCCCACGTCTGCGAACTCGCCGTCGTGGCGCTGCCCGGCCGCATTCCGTCCCTCGACGTAGGCGAGCAGGAGGGCGTGCTCGCGCGAGTGGTCGGTCGACGCGGTCGTCGGGTCGCAGCCGTGATCCGAGGTGAGCACGAAGAGGTCGCCCGGCCGCAGCGCCTCGAGCAACTCGAAGAGCCGGCGGTCGAAGTCCTGCAGGCAGCGGTGGAAGTTGACCGGGTCGTTGCGGTGACCCCAGAGCGAGTCGGTCTCGACGAGGTTCGTGAAGACGAAGCCCTGCTCGAGCTCGCGCAGCAGCCGCTCGGTCTGCGCAATCCCGTCGACGTTCGACTTCGTCGGGTGCGACTCGTCGATGTCGCAGCCCGCGAAGATGTCGTGGATCTTGCCGACGCCGTGCACGGGGACGCCCGCCTCCCGGATGCGCGTCAGGTAGTTCGGCTGCTTCGGCTCGAGCGAGTAGTCGTGCCGATTCGGCGTGCGCACGTAGTTGCCCGGCGCGCCGGCGAAGGGGCGCGCGATCACCCGGCCGACCGCGTGCTTGCCCGTCAGGATCTCGCGGGCGACGGCACACGCCTCGTAGAGCTCCGCGAGCGGAATCGTCTCCTCGTGAGCCGCGATCTGGAA
>JACCZA010000282.1 GCA_013696185.1 Actinomycetota bacterium | reverse complement strand
AGCTCGATCGCCCCGTGCGCGAGCCTGTGCGCCCCCGGTCCGACCAGTACCTGGCCCGGCTCCGCCGCCTGCTGCAGGCGGGCTGCGACGTTGACCGCCTCGCCGGTCGCGAAGGTGGAGTCGGTCTCGTCGGCGACGACCTCGCCCGCCTCGACACCGACGCGCGCCGCCAGGCCGAGCTCGGCCATCGAGTCCTGGATCGCGAGCGCCGCCCGGAGCGCGCGCTCGGCATCGTCCTCGTGCGCGCGCGGGATTCCGAAGGCCGCCATCACCGCGTCCCCCGCGTACTTCTCGACGATGCCCCCGTGCGCCTCGATGCACCGTGAGACGTGGTCGAAGAACCGGTCCAGGCGGCGGCGGACGATCTCTGGGTCGCTCGCCGTCACGAGTGCCGTCGAGTCGACGAGGTCGATGAAGACGACGGTCGCGAGCTTGCGTTCCATCACTCCAGTCTAGGCGCGGCCCTTACGACGGTCCGCACCGCGCTTCCGGCACACTCGCACGATGAGGAGGCTCGTCGCAACGGCGATCGTGCTCTCGGCGGCGGTGGGGCTCGCGGCAGGCGCGGCCGCGCGCGAGGGCCTGCGTCCCGCAGCTCCACAGGTGCAGCGGCAGACGGGCCCGGACGCGAGCAGGATGCGAGCGGTCGCGCACCTCGCCCTCGGGCCCGGGCGCTTCAACGGGGACGTCTGGGTGTACCGCGGCCACGCCTATGTCGGCGACTGGAGCTTCAGCGTCGCCGCCGAGCGGCGCTACTGCCGGGCCGGCCCGAGCGACGGCGTGGCGGTGGTCGACGTGCGCCGCCCGGCGAAGCCGCGGCTCGTCTCGCGCCTGCGCATACCGGCCGGCACCTGGGCCGAGGACGTGGTCGTCTACACCGCGAGGAGCGGCCCCGCGCGCGGCCGCGACATCGCCGCTGCCGGCCTCCAGATCTGCGGCGGCCCGCGCACCGAAGCGGGGCGCTTCCGCGGCGTCGTCCTGTGGGACGTGAGCCGGCCGTCCAGGCCGCGCGAGCTCGGTCGCTACAGCAGCGGCTGCTGCACGGCCGGCGTCCATTCGCTCGAGGTGCGCCACCGCGCCGACCTCGGCAAGACGTTCGTCTACGCGGCCGTCCCCTACAGCGAGCGGCCCGAGGCGGAATCGCCGACGGGGAAGCGCGACCGGAAAGGCCGTGGCGACTTCAGGCTCGTGGACGTGACGGATCCCGCGCGGCCCGTCGAGACCTCGACCTGGGGCGTCGAGCGCGACGCGCCGGACCTCGAGGTGCGCACGCGGGGCTGCGTCCCGCTCAGCCTCGGCCACGCTGCCGAGCCCTCTGCCGACGGCAGGCTCGTCTTCCTCTCCCACTGGGACGCGGGCGTGATCGCACTCGACGTGACCCGGCCCGAGCGGCCGGTGCTGCGCGGGCGCACGACCTACGGCGCCGAGGAGGACGGCGACGCGCACTCCGCGTCCTATGACGAGCGGCGCCGGCTGCTCTTCTCGGCGGACGAGGACTTCTGCGACGGCGAGGGCGCCATGCGCGGCTACGGCTACCTGCGCGTCTACGACGTCTCCAACCTCGAGGCGCCGCGGCAGATCGGCAGCTTCCGGACGCCGAGATCGCGCGGTGGCCGGCGCGGCAACTACCTGATCCACAACCCCGTCGTGGTCGGCGATCTCGTCTACGCGTCCTGGTACGCGGACGGCGTGCGCGTGATCGACGTCCGCAACCCGCGCGCGCCCCGCGAGGTCGCGCACTTCGTGCCGCCGCCGGGCCGACCCGGCAAGCCGACCGACGCCCAGGTGCCGCTCGGCGGGACGGAGGTCTGGGGGGTCGTCGTCGACCGGGCGACGGGCCTCGCCTACGCGAGCGATCTCTTCTCGGGGCTCTGGATCCTGCGCCGGACCGGGTAACTCCTTGCAACCCCGACCGGGCCGGAGGACAATCCCCGCCAATCGACGAGCCAGGGGGTTGAGGATGCGCAGGATCTGGTCGACGCTGATCGTCGCGCTCGGCGCGCTCACGCTCGCGGCGGTCGCCATGACGGCACCGAGCCGCGGCGACGAGCTGCTAAAGGACGCGCGGCACTTTCTCGAGCAGTCGCAGAAGACGTACGAGGGGGGAGCGAAGTCCGGCTCGGCCCTGAACATGGCGGCCGTGGGGCACACGAGCCTCGGAGGCCGCGGCTTCAACGCCGACGTGTGGGCGCACAAGGACTACGCATACGTGGGCCGGTGGGGCTTCGCCGACTTCGCGACGGGCAACTCGCGCTTCTGCCCCTCCGACGGAGGTGTCGCGGTGATCGACGCGCGCGACCCATCGGCGCCGAGGCAGGTCGCGACGCTCGCGAACCCGCCGGGCACAACGGCGGAGGACGTCGTCGTCTACTCGGCACGCTACGGGGACGCCGGGGCGCGACGGCGGGACATCGCCGTCGCCGGCATCCAGTACTGCGGTGGGTCGCGCTACGACGAGGCGGCGGTCGGCGGGTTGATGCTGTGGGACGTGACCAACCCTGCCTCTCCGGTCCAGCTCGGCTTCCTCGACACGGGCTGCTGCACCCGCGGCGTGCACGAGTTCGAGATCGAGCACCGGCCCGATCTCGGCAGGACCTTCGCCTACGCGACGGTTCCGACGAGCCGCTTTCCCGACTCCACCACCGAGAGCGGCTATCGCGACGAGGACGGCGACGGGGACTTCCGGCTGATCGACATCACCGACCCGTCCAATCCCCGCCAGGTCTCCGACTGGGGCATCCAGGACATCGGCGGCCCCTTCGGTCCGGGGCAGGGCTGCGATCCCGACCCCAACTACGGCCATGGCGCGGAGCCCTCGGAGGACGGCAAGCGCGTCTTCCTCGGCTACTGGGACTCGGGCTTCATCGCACTCGATCTGACCGACCCCGCAGAGCCCGTGTTCCTCGGGCGGACGACCTACGAGGCGGACGAGGACGGCGATGGCCACTCGTCGAGCTACGACGACGAGCGCAGCCTGCTCTTCACCGCCGACGAGGACTTCTGCAAGAACTCCGGCCCGGCGACGGAGCGCGGGTACGGCTACATGCGGGTCTACGACTTCTCCGACCCCGCCTCCCCGACGCAGATCGGCGAGTACCGGACGCCGAACTCGCTCGGAACGGGCGCGCAGGGCTCCGGGGACTACGTCATCCACAACCCGTTCCTCGTCGGCACCGACGCCTACCTGTCCTGGTACTCGGACGGGGTCAGGGTGCTCGACACGAGCGACCCGACGGCACCGCGTGAGGTCGCCTACTTCGTGCCGCCGGCCGCCCAGAACCCGGTGAAGCCGTCCCAGCGCGGCGTCCTCAGCAACACGACGCAGGTCTGGGGCGTGTACGTGGACGAGAGCGGGCTCGTCTACGCGAGCGACATGAACTCGGGGCTCTGGATCGTCGAGCGCACCGACGACTGACGCTCCCGTGCCGGGGGAGGCCGCCAAGGCCTCTCCCGGCACCTCCGGCCCGCGCGGGACGGTGCACTACCATCCTCCGCGTGCTCGCCCCGTCCGTCTTCAAGGCCTACGACGTGCGCGGCCTCTACCCCTCCGAGCTGGACGAGGAGGGCGCCTACGCGATCGGCCGCGCGTACGTCGAGCAGTTCGAGCCGCGCCGGATCGCGGTCGGGCGCGACATGCGGCTCTCGGGCCTCGCGATGGCGCGAGCGGCGATCGAGGGGGCCGCCGACGCGGGCGCGGAGGTGCTCGACCTCGGGCTCGTGGGCACCGAGATGGTCTACTTCGCAGTCGGCGAGCTCGGCCTCGACGGCGGCATCTGTGTCACCGCCTCGCACAACCCGAAGGAGTACACCGGCATGAAGATCGTGCGGCGCGGCGCGCTGCCGGTCGGCGGCGAGTCGGGACTGCTGGACGTGCGCGACCGGGCCCTCGCCGGCTTCGGCGAGGCGGGTGAGCGGGGCGCGGTGCGCGCCGAGGACGTGTGGCCCGCCTTCGTCGAGCGCGTGCTCTCCTTCGTCGCGGTCGAGGCGATCTCGCCGCTCAGGGTCGTGATCGACGCGGCGAACGGCATGGCCGGAGCGATGCTGCCGCCGGTGCTCGAGCGCCTGCCGATCGATGCCGTCCGCTGCTACTTCGAGCCGGACGGCTCGTTCCCGAACCACGAGCCGAACCCCCTGCTGCCCGAGAACCGGGAGTTCATCGTCGCGAAGACCCTGGAGGCGGGCGCCGACCTCGGCGTCGCGTTCGACGGGGACGCCGACCGCTGCTTCTTCGTGGACGACACGGGCGCCTTCGTGCCGGGTGACTTCGTGACCGCACTCCTCGCCGAGTCGGTGCTGGCGAAGGAGCCGGGTGCGAAGATCATCTACGACGTCCGGGCGAGCTGGGCCGTGCCCGACACGATCGAGCGGGCCGGCGGCGAGCCGCTGATCAACCGCGTCGGCCACGCCTTCATCAAGCACCGGATGCGCAAGGAGGGTGCCGCCTTCGGCGGCGAGGTCTCGGGCCACTACTACTTCCGCGACTTCTCGCAGGCCGACTCGGGCGTCGTCCCGTTCCTGCTCATGCTCGAGCTGATCTCGCGCCGCGGCCAGAAGCTGTCGCGGATCCTCGAGCCCTTTCGCGAGCGCTACTTCATCACGGGCGAGCTGAACACTCCCGTGCGCGACGTGGCGCTCAAGCTCCAGGAGCTGAAGGAGCGCTTCGGCCCCGAGGGCGAGCTCAGCCACCTCGACGGGATCTCGGTCACGGCGTCCGACTGGCACATGAACGTGCGCCCGTCCAACACCGAGCCGCTCCTGCGCCTCAACCTGGAGGCGCGCTCACAGGAGCTGATGGAGCACAAGCGCGACGAGGTGCTCGCGCTTCTCCGCGACGGCGCGGCGTGAGCCGCGAGCTCGAGCTCGGCCGGCCCACCGATCGCAGGCCGCCGTTCAAGTACGCGGCCCTGACGCGTGTCGGCTTCTCCGACACCGACGCGCAGGGCATCGTCTACTACGGGCGCTATCTCCCCTATTTCGATCTGGCGCGGGTCGAGTACCACCGGCACCTCGGGCTCCTGGACACCGACGCGGAGGGCTTCGAGCTCGTCATGCGCGCGTCGGCGGTCGAGTACTTCGCGCCCGCGCGCTTCGACGACCTGATCGAGGTGTTCGTCCGCCTCGCGCGAATCGGACGGACGAGCGCCACCTACGAGTTCGAGGCCTACGACGTCGCGCAGGACGCCCTGATGGTGACCGCGCGACAGACGCTCGTGCAGATCGACCTCTCCGGACGCCGGGCGGCGACGATCGACGAGGCCTACCGGCAGCGCATCGCCGCATTCGAGGGCGCCGACTGCGCGCTCGCCCTGCCAGCGGCGTGAGCGCCGTCGCGCACCGGGGCGCGCTCGAGGCGCTCGACCGGATCCTGAACCGCGGCGGGGATGCCGACGACGTCCTGCGCGCCGTCGTCGACCTGCTGTGGGAGCGGGTCGAGGGCATCTCGTGGGTCGGAGTCTCCTTCGTGGAGGGCGACGAGCTCGTGCTCGGGCCCTCGCGCGGGGAGCGCGCGCCGGCTGCGGCGGCAGCCCTCGCCGTCCCGGTCTCCTACGGCGGCGGCAACGTCGCCCAGATCGAGCTCGAGCGCGAAGCGGGTCGGGCGCTCGACGACGCCGACCGCGCGTTCCTCGAGCGGATCGCGCTCCTGATCTCCCCCTTCTGCCTCGTCGGCTGGGACACCGGCGGCGAGAGCTGGGAGT
>JACCZA010000049.1 GCA_013696185.1 Actinomycetota bacterium | reverse complement strand
ACGAGCGCAACGTCGGTCTCGATCTCGTCGGCGTGCATCTTCGGTACGGCCATCGCCTCATCATTGCCGGACTGCGTCAACGCGGCTACCTCGAGATCGACTCTCAGCGCCGGGAGATGATGCGGCTCCTACCTCCACTGCCGTTTCGCATACCCAGTCTCGTTGAGGGACATCGGACGCTGGCCCACGCGACGAGATGATCGTCCTAGGGAAGGGGTAGCTTCCCTCCACCGTCGGTGCAGTCGGCGAGGTAGAGGGCTGTGCCGAGGTCGCCCGTCCAGAGCGTGTAGCGGCCGCGCCCGTACTCCGACCGGCTGTGCTCCACCTGGCCGGCAGCGTGCATCGCGAACGTGTGCGCTCGCCTAAGCCACCGTTCGTCTCCCGTGCGCTCGAGCAGCGCCAGGAATGCGTATCCGTTTCCCGCTGTCCCGTGGCAGAGGTTTGCACCCTTTCGTAGCGGCCCGGCGCGCCACGACAACTCGCCGCCCGCGACCGCAAGCTCCTCGTCCAGAACGTGGGCGAGCGACGCGACGATCCCCGGCGCGCCGTGGCACCACTGCGTGCGGATCTGGCCGTCGCCGTTCGCGTCGAGGTGCATCCCTGGGAGTGGTGGCCAGTTGACGACCGCATCCTCCTCGATGGCAAAGCGCTGGAGCGTTTCCGAGACGGCGGCGACATCGCCGAGCGCAAGCACACACCCTGCGAACCCGTGTGCCGGACCGAGGTAGCGCGTGCTTTGCCCGTACAACTGCTGCGTCCACAGGCCGTCCGTGTCCCGTCTGGCGTGCAACCACTCGATGCTCGCCGTCACGTCGAGCCCGAGCTCGCGGCCCGCGAGAATCGTGCCGGGACTGCCCCACATCAACTCGCAACGTTCGTCTCTCTCGTTCGCGGCGATCAGCTCCGATAGCCGCTCGAGATTAGCCTGCGAAGGTGCGAGCCTCTGTAACACCAGCCGGATTCCCGTCTCGCCCATCCAGAGGCTGCGGTGGTGGTCCTGGTCGGGACAATCTGGCTGGGCTTCGAGCGAACGCTCCAAGTACGGGACATAGTCCCGTCGTAACTCGACGAAGCCCCGCCGCGCGAGGCGGTGCAGCGCATCCACGACCCCCGCACCTCCGAGATACACCGCCCGCAACTGCGCGGCTGGGTCATCGTCGTCCTCCACGTCCTGTGGGTGCATCGGCCAGCCGTCGTCGAAAGCACCCTCCGCGTCGGCAACGATGGAGGCGATCGCCGTCCGCGCCCTCTCCGCGCTCCACGGTTCGCCCGCGAGCGCCTCGTGCGCTTCCGGCGTGAACAGCATCAGGGCGAGTCTATGACGCCGGTTGGGCGACAGCGGCGGGCAGAGCTGGGCCGGGTACGACCCCAGGTGATCGGGTTTGCGGCGCCGCGCTCACGTGGGCTCGACGCTGCCTGGATAGCGGTAGCAGTTGGCCCGAAGTCGAGATCTGGGAGTCGCAAGAGTTCCCGGAGGCTCAGGGCTCGTAGCGGCATCCGGCATGCGCGGGCGGTTGTGTGTGAACTGACCAAAAGCTCTCGGTCAGTCGTCGCATCTAGGGACGTTTCCCGAGCGCTGGAGCAAGCGAGAGCTGTGGCAAGACGTTTCAGGTAGTCAAAGCTTGTGCGTGAGGTGCAGCCGGCGCCCACCACCGACGTGTAGTCGGCCCACTCGTCGCGTCCGAGCGAATCACTTTGGACGCGACGAGCTCGGGGGCCAACTCGCGACTCACCACAGGATCAGCGGCTTCGCCTCAGCGAAGAACACAGGCGAATCGCATTACGGCTTTACCATGTGCTTGACCTCGAACGACTCCTGCGGTGGAGGCCCCGTGGTCATTGCATCCTCACCAATCTCCTGCTTCACCGCGGGCATGATTCGCTGGTCGCGGAACCTCTCGTAGGCAGCCTGCGACTCCCACACGGAGACGGAGCGCCAACGGCCGTTTTCCTCACCCGCGGCATGCAGGATCAAGCCCTCCGGCGGGTTCTCATCAACTCCCGCCGCCTGCGAGACGCGCTCGTAGTCGTCCCAGCTCGCCTCTTGAGCCTTCTGGATCTGAACCCACGCCATCTTCGCCTCCGCCTCGTAGGATTGCCACGGCGAGACTTTCACTCCTGGGTGGTCGCTGCAAGCCGGCGCGACTTGAACCCTTAGGGAGGAGGCCTGCAAAGCGCCGCTCTAGGCGACACGCGGCGCCGAAGTCGACGCTTCCCGTACAGCTATGCGTCCACGACGAGGATTAGGACAGGCAGGGGCGCGGCGGCGAGCCCGATCACCGCCGAGGTACGGATTGATCCCGTGTCACCGCACCTGTCGATGTCACGCCGTCGTGCGTCTTGGGACCTCCTCGAGGACGCTACCTAGGTTTGCATAGCTCGGGCGCTTCTTGATCTCCCGAGAAAGCGCCGGGCGCTTCGGTGTCACAGAGGCGGCTGTACCAACGCGGTTGGGCGGCACGCGTCGCGTCGCGTCCGTTGCCGTGCGGTAGTTTCCGGCGGTGCACGACGACGACGGCTACTTCGCCGAGCGCGTCGCGGCAAGGTACGACGAGTCCGGCGAGATCGCGGGGATGTTCGACCCGGACGTCGTCGAGCCGGTTGTCGACCTCCTCGTCGAGCTCGCCGGGAGCGGGCGCGCGCTCGAGCTCGGGATCGGGACGGGTCGGATCGCGCTACCGCTCGTGCGGCGGGGAGTGCCGATGCACGGGATCGAGTTGTCGAAGGCGATGGCCGCGAGGCTGCGCGCGAAGCCGGGCGGCGAAGACATCGGCGTGACGATCGGCGACTTCGCGAAGATGGCCGTGGACGGGGCGTTCTC
>JACCZA010000251.1 GCA_013696185.1 Actinomycetota bacterium | reverse complement strand
GCGAAGTAGCGCAGATTGTCGAGCCCGGGTAACCGCTCGTACAGGCCGCGGTCACCGCCGAAGACGTAGCCGATCCGCTTGCGCACCTCGCGTGGGTGCTCCGCCACGTCGTAGCCGAGCACGCGCGCGCTGCCGCCCGTCGGCAGGAGCAGGGTGATCAGCATCTTGATCGTCGTCGTCTTGCCGGCGCCGTTCGGCCCGAGCAGGCCGAAGAGCTCCCCCTCGGCGACCTCGAAGCTGACCCCGCGCACGGCCTCGACCTCGAGCGAGCGCCGCCGCAGCACGCCGGTGCTCGTCTTATAGGTCCGCCACAGGTCCCGCGCCTCGATCACGCCCATCTGGTCGAGGATACGCAGCCTCGAGACGGCGCGCGAGACACCGAGGCGGCGCGGAGCACGCTCGGGTTTGCGCAATCCCGGGCGAACAGCCAAGATTCCCGGATGAGGGAGGGGCAGGGCTACGTCGTCGCCGAGCGCGACGTCACCGAGCAGCGGGCGGAGGGCGACACGGCGGCGATCCGGGTCACGATCGACGCCTCGAGCGGCGCCGAGCGCCTCGAGCAGCGTGTCGCGCGCTTCGCGTCCGGCTGCTCGCGGGAGCGCGTCAACGCCGATCGCCAGGAGGTGATCTACGTCGCCGCCGGCCGTGGCCGCGTCCTCCTCGACGGCGAGCCGCACCCGCTCGAGCCCGACACGGGCGTCTACGTGGCCGCGGGGGAGCGCTACACGATCGAGAATCCCGGCCCGGAGGAGCTCCTCCTCGTCTCGGTGCTCGCCCCTGCCGAGGGGCCGCCGATCGAGGCCCGGCGCCGCGTCACGGTGCGCTACGCCGAGCAACCTGCCCTGCCGGCCGGCGAGCGCGAGTTCCGCTTCCTCGTCAACGAGGAGGCCGGCTGCCCCGACGTGACCCAGTTCGTGGGCGTGATCCCGCCCGGTCGGGCGCCGCTGCACAGCCACACCTACGACGAGGTCGTCTACATCGCCGAGGGCGAGGGAATCCTCCACCTGGGCGAGCGCGAGACGCCGATCTCGGCCGGCTCGTGCATCCACCTGCCCCCGCTCTCCATGCACTGCCTGGAGAACTCGGGCACGGCGCCCATGCGGGTGATGGGCGTCTTCCACCCCTCCGGCGATCCTGCCTCGCGCGCCTCCGAGGACAACAAGTAGAGGCAAAACCACGTCGTAGAGATGGATGCACAACGACAAGGAGGGCATGGAATGAAGAGAGCCATCGCTTTGGCGCTCGCGGCGGGGGTCGCGGCGGTGCTGGCGGCAAACGCCGTCGCGAGGCCGGCGTCCGAGACGCGGACGAGCGCCTCGCAGGCAGTGAGCTGCAAGAGCACGCTCAAGATCGCGCTCGTCACGCCGCTGACAGGCGGCGCAGGCTTCCTCGGCAACGCACAGCTGACTTGGGCGAAGTACGCGGTGAAGACGCTTGCACCGAAGATGGGGCTGAAGGTCAGGCTGATCACCGGCGACACGCCCGTCGAGCAAGGTCCTGCGCCCGCGCAGGCGCTGGCACAGAAGTACGTCGCCGACAGGAGTGTGGTCGCCGTCATCGGCCCCGCGACCTCCGGCGCCGTCGCTGCGACGAGCAAGGCGTACGCCGATGCGGGGCTCGCGCACATCTCGCCCTCGGCGACGCGCACCTCGCTGACGCAGGGCTCCGCACGGGAAGCGACACCGGCGTTCTTCCGCGTCGTCCCGGGTGACTACATCCAGGGACCGAGCGACGCGCGGTTCATGATCGAGAAGCTGAAGGTCACCAAGGTCGTGATCATCGACTTCCAGGAGCCGTACTCGGTCGGTCTGGCCGACGCGGCACAGGTCGTCCTGCGGGCAAAGGGCGTGAACGTGATCAGGGAGTCGACGTCCGTCAAGACGACCGACTACTCCTCGCTCGTGACGAAGGTGCCGAGCGACGCGCAGATCGTCTTCTTCCCGACGCAGCAGCCGGAGGACGCGCAGACGTTCGGCCAGCAGCTGCTCGAGCAGGGCAAGCGGGCGAAGGTGTTCGGCGGCGACGGCTCCAACTCGCCGGACAAGTTCAAGCTGGCGGGCTCGTACGTGTCCAACTTCGCACCGGACATCAGCGGGATCGCCTACAACAAGGCGCTGATCGCCGGCTGGAAGAAGGACAATCCGAGCGCGAATCTCGAGTCCTTCGGGCCTCCGACCTACGGCGCAGTCCAGGTGGCGCTGAACGCCGTCAAGCGGGCCTGCACGGCCGGCAAGGGCCAGATCAAGAACCGTCGTGACGTCGTGCGGAACGTCAAGCGGGGCTCGATCAAGAACTGGATCCTCGGCGGCACGTTCCGCTTCTCCACGAAGTCGAACGACCCGCTGAACGCGAAGTTCTACATCTTCCAGATCCAGTCGAACGGCTCGTACAAGCTCGTCGGCTAGCCGACGGG
>JACCZA010000246.1 GCA_013696185.1 Actinomycetota bacterium | reverse complement strand
TGAGTGGGACGCGCTTCCATCCGAGCATGCGTCTGTGGCTCGCGCTCGCCTTCGCGCTCGTCGCCGGGGTCACGGCGGTGGTCGCAGGAGAGACGATGACCAAGCGGGCGGAGCACCAGTTCAAGCGCGAGGCCGAGCGGAGCGCG
This sequence comes from Actinomycetota bacterium, assembly GCA_013696185.1. Lineage (GTDB taxonomy): Bacteria > Actinomycetota > Thermoleophilia > Gaiellales > Gaiellaceae > JACCZA01. The sequence goes on along the minus strand of JACCZA010000246.1, from coordinate 6,672 downwards.
CTCGCCCAGACGCGCGCGGCTCGCGCCGCGATCGCCGCGGGAGTGCAACGGGGCAGCCAGGAGGACGTCGTCCGCTCGGCCGCAGAGCGGCGCGGGCTCGCCCTCTTCCTGCTCGATCGGAAAGGGCGGCCGGTAACCGCCGTCCGCTCCCACCAGACCGATCTGGCCTCGCTGCCGCAGCGCGCGCGGGCCACGGAGGCGGCGCTCTCGGGCAGGAGCTTCGTCGCGAGCTTCGACTCCGGCCGCCGGACGGTTGCCGCCGTCCCCCTGCCCTGGGACGGCGCGGCGGCGCTCCTCAGCTTCAAGACGCAGCCCGGCTATGCCGTGCCGATGCTCGTGTTCAAGGAGCAACTGCTCCTCGCCGTCGTGGCCGCGCTCCTCCTCGGCGGGCTGATCGGCACCGCAGTCGCCTGGGCGATCGCCTCGCGCCTGCGCCGGATCGCCGCCGCCGCCGAGGCGGTCGAGCGCGGCGAGTTCCGCACGCCGCTCCCGACGGGGCTGCGCGACGAGGTCGGCGACCTCGCCGCCACCTTCGGTCGCATGCGCATGCGGCTCGAGGAGTCGGTCGGCAAGGTGACCGCCGAGCAGGCGCGGCTACGTCGCCTGCTCGAGCGGCTCGACCAGGGCGTCGTCGCGGTCGACGAGGACCTGAGGGTCGAGCTCGTCAACATGGCGGCCGGGCGCCTGCTCGGCAACGAGCGTCTGCGCGAGGGCGACCCGCTGCCGGAGCCCTGGCCCGACTTTCCGCTCCGCCACTTCGCAGCCGACCTGCACAAGCCGGGCGCCGTGATCAAGAACGTCCGGGTCGCGCCCGGGGACGGGCTCGGCTACACGCTCTTCGGCATCCCAGCGGGCTCCGGCTTCAAGACGGCGGTGCTCGTGATCACCGACGTGTCCGAGCTCGAGCGCCGCGAGCGCGTCCAGCGCGAGTTCGTGGCCAACGCGGCACACGAGCTGCGGACGCCGGTGACGGCGATCACGAGCGCGATCGAGGTGCTCCAGGCCGGCGCGAAGGAGCTGCCGGCGGAGCGCGACCGCTTCCTTGAGATCCTCGACCGCCAGTCGGCCCGCCTGGCGCGGCTCGGCCGGGCGCTGCTCGTACTCGCCCGCGCGCAGTCGAGCGAGGCGGAGCCCCAGCTCCAGCCGATGGAGCTCTGCCCGCTGCTCGAGGACGTGGCGGCGGGACTGCGCACGCACGAGGGCGTCGAGGTCGAGGTCGACTGCACGGACGGGCTGATCGTGATGGCCGAGCGCGACCTGGTCGAGCAGGTGCTCGCGAACCTGGCGACGAACGCCTCCCACCACACCCAGGCGGGGAGCATCCGGGTGCTCGGTCGCGCCCTCCCCGGCGGCGGGGTCGCGATCGAGGTGATCGACACGGGGCCGGGCATCGCCCCCGACGAGCGCGCCCGCATCTTCGACCGCTTCTACCGCGGCGGCTCACGCGACTCACAGGGCTTCGGGCTCGGCCTCGCGATCGTGCGCCAGTCCGTGCGCGTCCTCGGCGGCACCGTCGAGATCGACTCGACCCGCCCGAGCGGGACGACGGTGCGCGTGACCCTGCCCGAGGCGACGGCGACCGCCCCATGAGCGCGCGGCTGCTCCTCGCAGACGACGAGCCGGACATCCTCGAGCCGCTCGCCTACACGTTTCGCTCCGAGGGCTTCGAGGTCGACTGCGCGACCGACGGGGAGGCGGCACTCGCGGCGGCGCTCAGCGGCACCTACGACGTCGTCGTCCTCGACCTGCTGATGCCGAAGCTGACGGGGACGGAGGTCTGCCGGCGCCTGCGTGCCCACAGCATCGTCCCGATCATCATGTTGACCGCGAAGGACAGCGAGCTCGACCGTGTGCTCGGGCTCGAGCTCGGCGCCGACGACTACGTGACGAAGCCGTTCTCGATGGCCGAGCTCGTCGCTCGCGTGCGGGCGGTCATGCGCCGCAGGGATCTCGAGCGCAGCGTCGGCGGCTCGCCCTCGCTCGAGGTGGGCGACCTGCGCATCGATCTCACCCGGCACGACGTCTCGATCGCCGGGCGGCCGGTGCCGCTCACCCCGTCCGAGTTCAAGCTCCTCGCCTTCCTCGCACGCGAGCCGGAGCGTGTCTTCTCGCGCCGCCAGATCATGGAGCACCTCTGGGACACGCCGTACATCGGCGACGTCCGTGCCTGCGACGCGCACGTCTACAACCTGCGCCAGAAGCTCGAGGAGGACGCGGCGGTGCCGCAGCGGATCGTGACCGTGCGCGAGGTCGGCTACAAGCTGGCCGTCGTCTAGCGTGTTCCTCCTGGCGCGACGCGACCCTCGAGACCTCGGAGGAATCACGTGAGACTCGTGGCGCTGCTGGCGCTGTCGACGCTCGCGCTCGCCGCCTCGTCGGCGGGCGCCTCGTCACGAACGGAGCAGCCGTACTGCCTCCAGGCGGGCGACGGCGCCGCCTCCGTGTCGCTGCGGGCGGCGGACGGCGCCCGGCTGCGGGGGCTCCTGCTCGGCTCGGGGAAGCTCGGAATCGTGCTCGGTCATCAGGTTGGGAGCAGCTCCTGCGAGTGGTACGAGCAGGGCAAGACGTTCGCCGCCGCCGGCTACCGCGTCCTCGCGATCGACTTCCGCGGCTTCGGCTCCTCGCCGGTGCCCGCCCGCCTGCCGACCCAGGCGCTCGACTCCGACGTCGCCGGCGCAGCCGCCGAGCTGCGCCGGCGCGGTGCCAGGCGCGTCGTCGCGATCGGCTCGTCGCTCGGCGGAACCGCCGTCGTCGTCGCTGCCGCGAGCCGGGCGAGCAGGCTCGACGGCGTCGTCAGCCTGTCCGCGCCGGCGGCCTACTACGGCCTGGACGCCCTGCGTGCGGCGAAGCGGCTCACCGTGCCCGCTCGCTTTCTCGCCGCCCGCCTCGACGGCAACTTCCCCGCCGACGCGCGGGCGCTCGGGCGGGCCGCGCGGTCGCGGGACAAGGCGGTGCTGATCCTGCCCGGAGGCGCGCACGGGACGTCGCTGCTCGAGAACACGATCTCCGCGAGGCGGGCGCGCGCCTTCGTGGTGGCGTTTCTCGGGCGCATCGCGGCGACGGCGTAGCGCGCCCCGGCCCGCCGGTGCGGGAGCTCCGGGTCAGGGGCCTGTCCGCAAATGGCTCGGGGCGCGACCGCCTTACGGACAGGCCCCTAGCCCTCGACGTCCACGCGCTCGCCGTGGACGCGCAGGCCGCGCAGGCCGATCGTCCCCGCCTGCTCGGGCACGTGCGGGCTCGTCGTCAACTGTCCGTCCTCCACGTCGAGGCCGAGGAGCGTTCGGAGCGCCGAGAGCGGCGCCGCGGCGGCCCACGCCTGCGGGCTCGACGCCGTCGGGTACTCGACCGGCAGGTCGGCCTCGTCGCGCGCCGTGCCCGCGAAGACCTCGGGCAGGCGGTGATCGAACTTCCCGGCTGCCTCGACGAGTGCCACGGCGAGCTTCGAGGCCTCGTCGCGGAAGCCGTAGCGCCGGAGCCCCTCGGCGATGATGGCGTTGTCGTGCGGCCAGACCGTGCCGTTGTGGTACTCGATCGGGTTGTAGGCGGCGTCCTCGGTCGACATCGTCCTGACCCCGTAGCCACTGAACATGTCCGGTCGCAGGAGGCGCTCGGCCACGCGTGCGGCCCGCTCCTCGTCGACGATGCCGCTCCAGAGCAGGCGCCCGGGGTTCGAGGTGCACGAGTCGACCCGTCGCTTCTCGCCGTCCAGCGCGAGCGCGTAGTGACCGCGCTCCTCGATCCAGAAGTCGGCGTTGAAGCGCTCTCGTAGCCGGGCGGCATCCGCCTCGAGCCGCTCGGCGAGGGCCTCGTCGCCCCAGAACGCCCGCGCGAGGCGCGCCGTCCGCAGCCGGGCGTCGTAGGCGTAGCCCTGTACCTCGCACACCGCGAGGGGTCCCTCCGCGAGGCTGCCGTCCGCGAAGACGATCGAGTTGTCGGAGTCCTTCCAGCACTGGTTGCCGAGCCCGTCCTCCGAGCGGCGCCGGTACTCGAGGTAGCCGTCGCCGTCGAGGTCGCCGTGGCGCTCGATCCACTCGATCGCCGCCCGACAGGTCGGCTCGAGCTCGCGCACGAAGTCGGCGTCGCCGCTCCAGCGCTCGTACTCGTCGAGCAGGATGAGGAAGAGCGGCGTCGCGTCGTGCGAGCCGTAGTACGGGTTGTGCGGCTTGTCGCCGAGCGTGACGAGCTCGCCCACCCGGAGCTCGTGCATGATCTTGCCCGGCTCGGCGTCGCGGTAGGGATCGTCCTCGGTCGCCTGCAGCCGGGAGAGCGCCTCGAGCGTCGTCCGCGCGAGCCGCGGCTCGAAGGGCAGCGTCTCGAAGGCGGCGACGATGCTGTCCCGGCCGAAGAGCGTCATGAACCAGGGGAGCCCTGCCGCGGGAAGCGAGAAGCTGAGCCCCTCGAGCGGCCGGAAGCGCAGCGAGGCGAGGTCGACGAGGCTCTGGCCGTAGGTGTGCTCGAGCACGTCCCAGCCGGTCTCGAGCTTCGGCAGCTCCTCGAGCCACTCCTCCAGGCTGAGCGGCACGTCCGGCGTGGCCTCGCCGAAGGAGTCGCACGCCTGGCGCGGGCGGTGCTCCTCGTCGCCGACGATGGGCGTCACGTCGATGCACGTGCCCCAGCTCTCGCGGGGGCCGAGCGTGAGGTCGAAGGTCGCCCGGTGCCGCGTCAGCGCGCACGGCTCCGAGAAGGCGATGCGCGTGCCGCGCGAGTAGTCGCCGCGCCGGTAGCGCAGCGTCACCTCGCCCTCGCCGAGCTCGAGGGAGATCTCGCCCTTCTTCGTCGGGCTCGTGCGGCACTCGAAGATGTCGCCGAAGTCTGAGCCGAAGGTCAGCTCGACCGTCACCTGCCGCGACTCGTCGCTGTGGTTCTCGACCCGCACGTCCTCGTGTACGCCTCCCGCGACGAAGCGGCTGCGCGTGATCGAGACCGGCGGGTTCGTGCCGGGGCCGGCGCTCGCCAGCGTCCCGACGACGCGCGCGGAGTAGTAGTCGACCTCGGAGCTGGCGAGCACCCGCATCGGCTCGCCGTCGATCCGCAATGACCACACCGACAGGTGGCGCATGTCCATGTGGAAGAAGCCCTCGGCGCCCTTCACCTCGATGTCGCCGCTCGCAGTCGAGAGGAAGTAGGTGCTGCCGTCGATCAGCGCGAGGTCGCTCGGCATCGCGGCAGAATAGCGAGCCTCGACCGCGGCGCTACCGTGAGGGCCTGAGCCCTCGCCTCGCAGCCGCCCTCTCGCTGGTCGCGCTCCTGGTCTCGACCGCCGCGGGCTGCGCCGCCGGCGAGGAGGCGCCCGCCTCCGGCTCGACGCTCGCCTCCACCTTCGTCGACGCGGACGGCGACGGCTTCCTCGAGCGGGGAGCGGGCGAGGCGCTCGTCGACCGCACGGAGTTCGCTCCCCGCTCCGCGCCCGGCGAGGAGCTCGCCTTCTTCGCGCAGCTGACCGACGTCCAGCTCGCCGACGAGGAGTCGCCGGCGCGGGTGGAGCTGCTCGACCGGCTCGGGCCGCCCTTCACCTCGGCGTTCCGCCCGCACGAGGCCCTCCTGCCCCATGTCCTGACCGCGGCCGTGCGCTCGCTCAACCGGCTCGGGCCGCAGGCCGTCGTCGTCACCGGCGACCTGATCGACAACGCGCAGGAGAACGAGCTCGAGCAGGCGACGGCGATCCTGCGCGGCGGGCGCGTCGACCCCGGGAGCGGCGCTCGGCGCTACGAGGGGGTGCAGGCGGCGTCGAATCCCGACCCGTTCCTCTACCGCCCCGCGGTCGATCCGCCGCGCGTGCCGGGACTGCTCGCCGAGGCGCAGCGTCCCTTCACGTCTCCCGGGCTCGAGGCTCCCTGGTACCCGCTCGTCGGCAACCACGACCTGCTCGTGCAGGGCAACGTGGCGCCGAGCGCGGCGATCGGCCGGGTGGCGATCGGCGGGCGGAAGCTCGTGCGCCTGAGCGAGGAGGCGGTCGAGCAGGCGCGCGACCGGCGCCTCGACCGCCGCGCGATCGACGCGCTGCTGCGCGGCGGCCTGCCCGGCGCGTCGATCCGCGTCACCTCCGACAGGCGGCGCCGGCCGCTCCCGGCCCGGGAGGTGCTCGAGCGGCTGCGGCGCGCGAGCGGCCACGGCGGATCCGGTCGCTTCCTCGACTACGCCTTCGACATCGGGCCGTCCCTGCGCGGGATCGCGCTCGACACGGTGCGCCGCGACCAGGGCGCCGGCGGGATCCTGCGGCCCGGACAGCTCGGGTGGCTCGGCCGCGAGCTGCGCGCCGCCGGGGAGCGGTGGGTGATCGTCTTCTCGAGCACGCGGCTGAGCGACACCGAGGGCGGCGAGACCGCGCTCGCTCTCCTCGACGGCAGCCCGCGGGTCGTGGCGGCGGTCGCCGGCGACAAGCACCGCAACGAGATCCGCCCGCGCCGCTCGCCGGCCGGCGGCTACTGGCTGATCGGCACAGCCTCGCTCGCCGACTACCCGCAGCAGGCGCGCGCCTTCCGCCTGCGGCGCGCCGGTGGAGGCGGCCTCGTGCTCGAGACGTGGATGGTCGACCACGACCCGTCCTCGCGCCTCGCCGCGACCGCACGGCAGCTGGCGCATCTCGACCATCAGGGTGGCAGACCGGCGCACGCGGCGGGCCGCACGGGCGACCGGAACGTGCGCCTCTACCTGCCGCGGTCCGAGTAGCGC
>JACCZA010000232.1 GCA_013696185.1 Actinomycetota bacterium | reverse complement strand
GACGATCGCTGCGCTCCCTGGCGCAGCTCCGTCTCCCCTGGCAGGTGGAGCGCGACCGCGCCGAGGATCCAGACGACGGCAGTGCCGGCCGCCGCGCCCAGGAGGAGCCCGCCCGCCGAGTCGACGGCCCGCAGTGGCGAGCGGCGGAGGGAGCGCCGCACGGTCCGGCCGAGCAGCGAGGCGACCGTCTCGAGGACGAGCGCGCCCACGGCGGCACCCGCGAGCGCGACGACGGGGGTGTACGGCGACTCCTCCCCGCCGGCGAGCAAGCTCGGCGCGAGGCGGCCGCCGATCACGACGCCCGCGACGATGCCGGCGACGGAGAGCGCGGTCCCGGCGAGCCCCTTGCGCAGGCCGAGCAGCGCCGCCAGGAGGACGAAGCCGAGGGCGACGAGGTCGACGCGGGTCATGGCCCAACGCTATCGCTAGAATCCGCGAGCCCCGGGGGCGTAGTTCAGTTGGTTAGAACGCCGGCCTGTCACGCCGGAGGTCGCGGGTTCGAGTCCCGTCGCTCCCGTCCTTATTTGCAGGATCTTCTGTGTGTCTGTCGGTGCGGCTCAGACTCCGACTACACGCCGGCTACACGCATGTAGCCGCGTTCAGCCACGTGCGGGACCGTTCTGGAGCGCTTCCGAAGTACTCGCGGCGCTCACTGACGCGGTCGAGCGAACGTACTCATCGAGTGCGCGTGCAGCCTGCCGTCGCGTGCCCTTGAACAGGTGTCCGTAGCGGCGAAGCACGAGGACACCCCCGTCCGTGTGGCCGAGCTGCTCTGCGATCGCCTTCACAGTCACGGCCTGCCCCGCACCGGCTCGGTTTGACGCGGCGATCATCAACGAGGCGCACGTATGCCGCAGGTCGTGGAAGGTCAGCCCGTCGAACGGCGTCGAGTCATGCCGTGTCAGCCCGTGATCGCGCCTGTACTTCGCTATGGCCCTTTGCACCGCCGGCCGGATGACGCGCGCGGTGAAGTTGTCCTTGTTCCACAGGCCGCCCTCGGGCGCAGGAAAGACGAGCCGGCCTTGCGTGTGCCAACGAGCCATAAGTTGCTCTCGCAGAAACTGGGTCGCGAGCGGGGCCAGGTCAATCGTTCGCTTCGAGCCGCGAGTCTTCGTCCGTCCTCTTGGGTTACCGCCAGTCGTGACAACGAGCAGCGTCTCGTCGTCGAAGTCGAGGTCGCCCTCTCGCAGCGCGAAGAGCTCTCCCTCACGCGCTCCCGTGAGTGCGGCTACGGTCCCGATTCGCGAAATCTGCTCGGGCATCCAGCTCACGAGCTCGAGAACCTGAGGCCACGTAAGAAACACAGGTTCGCGCTCTTCGCTGCCCGGCGCCTTGATCGAAAGGAGACCGGCGTCGAATGTCTGGCCCCGCTCCCGTGCGTTCTTGAGTGCGAGCTTCAGCGTCGCGAGCGCAAGCTGCCCTGCCTCGGCGCCCGCTCACCGATCACAGTGATCGCGTCCTCGAGGAGACCGGTCGTGATCCGGTCTAGCCGCATCGCTGCGAAACCGAACGGATCCTGCTGCCCGTCCTCCAAGGCGATGATCGCGCGCAGCGCCTCGCGCCGCCTCTTTAGTGTCGAAGGCCGCACCCGCTGCCGGTAGCGGTCGAGCCAGCCAACGACAAAGTCGCCGAGAAGCTCGGGCGGCTCATCGTAGAGCGGCCCTAGCGCGAGCCGGGCCTCGAGCTGTGTCCGCACCTTCTGGGCGTTCTTCTTCGGACCCGGCACGGTCTTCCACTGCGACCGGCCGGAGGAGTCGCGCCATCGGACGGCGTAGCGCCTCACTCCGGACTTCGTCGTATACGAGTGGATGCTTGCCATCAATCACCCTCCGGGCGCACGTACCTGAGTGAAGCCAGGGGCTCACGACGTCGCTGCAACCAATCCTCGATTTCGGAGACCCGGAAGCGGCGGAGAGTGCCCAGTCGGTAGCTCGGCATTCCGCCACAGGCTGCTTGCTCGTAGATCCAGTCGGAGCTCACTTGAAGTCTGTCTGCGAGTTGGTGCGCGGTGAGGAAGCTCTCTATCGCTGCCGCCGTAGAAAGATCGCCGCTCACAGCTCCCGGCCGATCATCGCCTCGTGCGACCGCGTTTGACTGTGCTGCGGCGACCAATAGCGAGCCCGAAAAGCTCTCTCAACCGCCTCGACGGTGTAGCCGCAGCGCTTGGCGACGGCCCGAACCGCATCCTCCTGCTCGAGCGAGAGGCGGGCTGGAAGAGCTCCTAGCCACGTACCCGCCCGGCTGAGGCCTTCCCGGCGCTCGTCGAGGGATCCATTCGGCTCCACATCCGCTACCAGCTGCCCTGCGCGCCAAACGATTCCGCATTCACGTTTGGTGAGGAGTGTGCGCCAGGCGTCCGTGCCTTGACTCCGAACAAGCACGTCCGGATCCTTTGCGACGTCGAGACGTTCCGGGCTGATCACGTAGACGGTCGGGCTGCGCTGCGCGCGCACCGAGTTTTCGACGGCGCGCATCGTAGCGGTGCGTCCCGCTTCGTCATTGTCGAGACAGAGTGTGACGGTCTCAACGCCGAGCTTTCTAAGTCGCTCGAACGTTCGCGGATTGGTCGACGTTCCGCCGAGGGCCGCAACGTTCTCGAAGCTGCGCGCTTTGAGCTGATGGAAGTCGATAAGGCCCTCGACGAGAACGAGTTCGCGGTGGGCGTCGCGCGAGCTCGCGATTACCTCAGAG
>JACCZA010000198.1 GCA_013696185.1 Actinomycetota bacterium | reverse complement strand
GCACGAAGCCGAGCGGCGTGTCGGCGTGGGCGCCGTTCAGCACCTCGTTGAAGCCGCCGTCGCCCGAGAAGACGTAGATCGCCTCGGCTCCGGCGGCGCCGCGGGCGAGCTCGGTCGCGTGGCCCGGACGCTCCGTCCACACCACCTCGGGGCCTCCGAGCGCGCGGGCGACGGCGCCGGTGATCCCCGCGCTCACCCGCGTGGCGAAGGGGTTGACGATCAGGACACCGGTGCTCACGGGCCGTACCGGCGCGCGCGCAGGTCGAGCCGGTGGCGCGCGTCGGGCGCGGCGGCTGCCGTCCGGGTCACGCCGTGACGGCCATGCTCAGGCGGGCGTCGAGTAGCCGCGCATCCCGTCCACGAGGAGCGCGTGGAAGCGATCGGCCAGCTCGTCGGTGTCGCGCCCCGGCTCGAGCCACGTGTAGGCCCAGTTCGCCGCCGAGAGCGCGAGGAGGGCTGCGGTGCCCTCGTCCAGATCCGTCCGCAGCTCGCCGAGCTCGCGCCCCTCGCGGAAGAGCGCACGGAAGCGCTCCTCGTAGCGGCGCCGCTCGGCCACGATCTCCTCGCGCCGCTCCCCTTCGAGGGAGCGCCACTCGCGCACGAAGACCGTCGCGACGTCGAGCTGCTCGGCGACGACCCGCAGGTGGCCGCGCAGCGCGAGGCGGATCCGCTCGGTCGCCCCCGCGCGCTCGGGCACGGCGTCGAGCGCGGCGTGAAAGGCATCGGCGCCCTCGCGCATCGCCTCGTAGAGCAGGTCGTGCTTCGAGGAGATGTGCGCGTAGAGCGAGCCCTTCTGGACTCCGATCGCCTCGGCGAGGTCGCCGATCGAGGTGCCGTGGTAGCCGCGCTCGGCGAAGAGCCGGGCGGCCTGGCGGGCGAGCTCGGAGCGGCGGGAGGACATGCTAGGCTCACCACCCTAACGATCGTTCGGTAGGGAGGCTTTCGATGGGCGCACGCGTGCAGGAGTTCGTCGAGTACGTCCAGGGCGGAAGCCAGGTGGAGGCGGGCGACTGGCTCCCCGACGAGTACCGGGCGAAGCTGATCAAGTTCATCGAGATGCACGGCAACTCCGAGCTGATGGGGGTGCTGCCCGAGCGCGAGTGGATCCTGCGCGCTCCCACCCTGCAGCGCAAGCTCGCGCTGACCGCCAAGGTGCAGGACGAGGTCGGCCACGCGCAGCTGATCTACCGCGTCGTCGAGGATCTCGGCAAGCCGCGCGAGCAGTGCCTCGAGGACCTCCTCTCGGGCCGCGCGAAGTTCCACAACGTTTTCCACTATCCGACGAGGACGTGGGGCGACGTCGGCGTGATCGCCTGGCTCGTCGATGCCGCGGCGATCATCAGCCAGAAGGCGCTCCTCAAGTGCTCCTACGCGCCCTACGCGCGGATCATGAAGAAGATCTGCTGGGAGGAGTCGTTCCACATCCTCCACGGCCGCGACGTGATCCTCGCGATGATGCTCGGCACCCCCGGGCAGCGCGAGCTCGTCCAGGAGGCGGTCACCCGCTGGTGGGGCCCACTGATGCAGTTCCACGGCAACCCGATCCCGGCGGACGAGGACCCGATGCTGTACTGGCGGATCAAGAGCCAGGGCAACGAGGAGGCCCGCCAGCAGTTCCTCGACGGCTACGTGCCGCAGATCCTCGAGCTCGGCCTCGAGCTGCCCGACCCGGCGCTCCGCAAGGATCCCGACACCGGCCGCTGGCTCTACACCGAGCCCGACTGGGAGGAGCTGCGCCACGTCGTGACGGGCCACGGCCCGCGCACGCAGGAGCGGCTCGACCTGCGCCGGCGCGCGCGCGAGGAGTCGGCCTGGGTGCGCCGGGCGGTGCTCGCCGAGGCGGCCTAGCACCCGTGATCTACGAGGTCTTCCGGCAGGAGCGCAAGGGGCAGGCGTTCCAGCACGCGGGCTCCTTCCACGCGCCCGGGCGGGACTTCGCGGAGACCTACGCCCGCGAGTTCTACGGCCGCCGCGCGGAGTCGGTCGCGCTCTGGATCGTCCCCCGGGACGACGTGGTCGCGATCGAGGACTTCGCCGACGAGCTCGGGCGCACCTACCACCGCGTCGACGGCTACTCGCTGAAGGGAAAGCTCAGGGAGGCGCGTGAGCGGGCCGGGAATGCCTAGGGCCGATCTGCTCCTCGAGCTCGCCGACGACGAGCTCGTGCTCGGCTGGCGCAACTCGGAGTGGACGGGCGTGGCGCCGTTCCTCGAGGAGGACGTCGCCTTCTCCTCGATCGCCCAGAACGAGATCGGCCACGCCCGTGCGCTCTACGAGCTCGCGGCGACCGAGCTCGGCACGACCGCCGACGAGCTCGCGCTCGACCGGCGCCCGGACGAGTACCGCTGCGCACCGCTCGTCGAGCTGCGCCGGCTCGAGTGGGCGCGGACGATCGCGCGCCACTACCTGTACGAGACCGCCGACGCCTTCCGGATCGCGGAGCTCACGCGCTCCGCCGACGCCGAGCTCGCCGGCCTCGCGGCGAAGATCGAGCGCGAGGAGGTCTACCACCGCATGCACGCCGAGATGTGGGTCGGCCGGCTGCAGGCGACCGCCGAGGGGGCGGCGCGCCTGCGCGAGGCAGTCGAGGAGCTCTGGCCCGCGGCGCTCGGCGTGCTCGACGAGGAGCTGCGCCCGGGCTGGACGGAGGAGGTCGGCGAGCGCCTCGGTTTCCCGCTGCCGAGCGTGCCTGCCCTCGAGCGCGGTCGCCACACCGGCGAGCTGGAGGAGCTCCTCGAGGAGATGACTGCAGTGCGCCGAAGCGCCCCGGCGGGTGCGTCGTGGTGACGTCCGAGCGCGTCTGGGAGGCGCTCGCGGAGATCCCGGATCCCGAGATCCCGGTGATCTCGCTCGTCGACCTCGGCGTCGTGCGCGCCGTCGAGGTGGCCGGCAGGGGCGTCCGGGTGGAGTTCACGCCCACCTTTCTCG
>JACCZA010000137.1 GCA_013696185.1 Actinomycetota bacterium | reverse complement strand
GCGCCCGCCCAGCTCGTGCGCGGCTCCGGCAGCGGACCCCACGCTGCCGAGCGCAGCGCCCGGATGTCGCCGCGGAGGTCGCGTGCCTGCCGCCCGAAGGCCTCGACCGACTCGAGCACCTGCAACGTCGAGTCGAGCTGCGCGGCGTGGCGGTAGAAGGCGTCGAAGGCGCGGCGGACGGCGTCCTGGTCGTAGCCGTACTCGGCCAGCGGCAGATCCTCGACCTGCGGCAACCGCTCGCGCGAGGCGGGGTCGGGCTCCCAGGCATCCGGTGTCCAGCTCGCTTCGCTCATCGGCCGCAGAGTATGACCGAGGGGTAGGAGCGCGCCCGGATCAGGACGACCCCTCCGCCTCGCGCCTGAGCACCGACGCGACGGCGACAAGGGCGAGCTGCGTCTCGGCCAGCGACGGCTCGCGCGTGGTCATGCGCTGCAGGCCGAGGCCGGGCAGGAGCAGTCCCTTGACGGTCGCATGAGGTGAGCCCTGGACGAGCTCCCAGAGCTCCATCGTGAGCGCGAGCGACAGGAGCGTGACGGCGAAGGGGGTCCAGAGCATCCAGGGCAGGGGCCAGAGCACCTCCGCGAGCACCGAGACGGGCAGCACGAGCGCTGCGAAGTTGGTGCCGCAGCGCAGCGAGAAGCGTGAAGGCCGTGCCGACCCCGACCAGGTGTCGAGGAGGCGACGGTGCTCGGCTGCGCCGATTGCCCGGTGCTCGGCCCCGTGGAGGTTGAGCGTCCTGCCGCGGACGAGCCACGCGAGGAGCCCGGCGGTGACCGCGAGCCACGCGGCTCTCTCGAGCGCCGGTGGCAGCAGAAAGAGGAGGAACGGCGACAGGACGGCGGCCCCAACGAGTGCGCGCTCCCTCCTGCTCGCCACCCCCCTGCCGCGAAACAGCGGTGCGAGGGAGGCGGCCAGTCGGACGAGTCCTCGCAGGAACGGAAGGCGGCGCAGGTGCCCGAGGCGTCCGCGCGCGAGCGGCATCGCGCCCTCGTGGACGGCGCCGTCTCGGTCGGCAAACGCCCAGAAGCGCTCGCTCACGATCACGACCCCGTTCGAGCGCGCCATCCCCCCGAGGCGCGGCAGCGAGTCCGAAGCGTCCGCCTGGCCGAGGATTCGCTGCGCGAGCGCCGCATCCACCTCGCCATGATGCCGGAAGGCCGCCCGTCTCCGGGCGGCCTTCCGATCGTCCTAGAAGCGTCCCCGCGAAAAGAAGCCGAGCAGCGCGAGCACGACGATCACGATCAGGATGATCCAGAGAATGCTCAAGGTTCCCCCTTATTCGATGTCGGCCCGGTATCCCCCGTACGGGCCGCTCGCAAACGTCGTCCTCAGCCCAGCGGCTCGAGCGGCAGACCGCTCGCGACGACGCGCCGGCCCTCCCGCCGGTAGACGATGTCGACCGTATCGTTGCGGCGATACGTGCCGGCGACGCCAAGGAAGAGGCTGAGCCAGCGCCAGAAGCCGAGGCTGCCCTCACGGGCGAGCGGGCGCGAGAAGACGAGGTGGTCGCCCTCGAGCACGAAGTCGCTGCCCGCGTGCTGGCGGACGCCGTTCACGTAGACCTCGAGCGACCCCGGCGCTCCCTCCGGCAACCTCGCGCGCGATCGCCCGTCGGACCCCGCCTCAGCCACGGGGAACCGGCGCGCCCGCGGCGAAGGGCTCCATAGAATGAGCCTACCCGTGCGCTGGAAGCTGCTTGCAGTCCTCGTCGGCCTCCCCGGCGTGACGCTCGTTCTCGCGGCGGCGGCGGCCGCTGGGAACGCCGGGCTCGCCCCCGAGGATCCCGCCACCTCCGGCGCCGAGGACATCTCGCGCGTCTACTTCCTCGTGGCCGTCGTGTCGGGAGTCGTGCTCCTCGCCGTGCTCGGGCCGCTCCTGGTCTTCATCGTGCGCTACCGCGGACGTGGTCGCGCGCTCAGCGACGAGGGCCCGCAGGTACGGGGCAACACGAGGCTCGAGATCGCGTGGACCCTGGTCCCGGTCGTCTTCGTCGCGGTGATCCTCGGCTTCGTCCTCTACGAGGCCCCGGGGATCGAGCTCGCCGACCGGCGCACTGCCGGCGACACCTTCCAGGTCGACGTCCAGGGCCGACGCTTCTACTGGCAGTACGTCTACCCGAACGGCGTCGTCGCGATCGACAGACTGCGCATCCCCACACGCGAGACCGTGAACCTGAACCTGACGGCGCCCGACGGAGACGTGATCCACAGCTTCTGGGTGCCGAAGCTCGGCGGGAAGTTCGACGCGATCCCGGGCCAGACGCAGGACTTCACCTTCCGCGCGAGCGAGCCCGGCGTCTACGAGGGCGTCTGCGGCGAGTACTGCGGCGTGCAGCATGCCGCCATGCAGTTCGAGGTCGAGGCGATGGAGCCCGGCGCCTTCAGGAGCTGGCTCGCCCGCGAGGGGCGCGAGCAGGAGGCCGGCACGTCGGAGCTCGGCCGCCGGGAGTGGGAAGGCGTGTGCGCGAAGTGCCACCGCCTGGCGGCCGGGGACGAGGAGCAATTCGTCGGACCGAATCTCGCCGCCGCGCAACTGAGCGACGTGCAGGGCATCGAGCAGATCGTCCGCAACGGCCAAGGCGCGATGCCGGCGGTCGCCGAGGGCTGGAGCGAGCGCCAGCTCGACGCGCTCACCCGCTACCTGAGCAAGGAGCTCGCACCGCAGTCGCAGCAGGAAGGGAGTAGCGGCGAAGATGGCGGCTAGCAGCGAGACGCCCCCGATCGCGTATCCCAAGGTGCCCTGGTCCGCGGGGAAGGTCGCGAGCTGGCTCACGACGGTCGACCACAAGCGGATCGGGATCCTCTACATCTCGACGGCCCTCGTCTACTTCGTGGCGGGCGGCATCCTGGCCCTGATGATCCGGTGGCAGCTCGCCACGCCGGACTCGGATGTCTTCGCCCGAGACACCTACAACCAGCTCTTCACGATGCACGGGACGACGATGATCTTCCTCGTCGTCGTCCCGATCCTCGCGGGCTTCGCGAACTACCTCGTCCCCCTGATGATCGGCGCCCGCGACATGGCGTTCCCGCGCCTGAACGCCCTGTCGTACTGGCTCTACGCGCTCGGAGGCATCGTCCTCTACTCGAGCTGGTTCGCGAGCCACGGCGCTCCGCGCGCCGGCTGGTACAGCTACCCGCCGGTCTCGACCTACAGCCAGGGGGCCGGCCAGGACCTCTGGATCCTCGCGATCCACATCCTCACGATCTCGTCGGTGGCCGGCGCGATCAACTTCCTCGTCACGATCCACAACCTGCGCACGCGAGGCATGCGGTGGACGCGCCTGCCGCTCTTCGTCTGGACCGTCGAGGTCTTCTCGTGGCTCCTGATCGTGGCGCTGCCGTCGCTCTCGGC
>JACCZA010000128.1 GCA_013696185.1 Actinomycetota bacterium | reverse complement strand
GAGGTCGACGCGGCCGCGACGCGCTCGGTCGACTACCGGCCCCCCGGCGCCTGAAAGACAGCGGGCACACACGGGCTCTCCACCGCATCGCTTCGCGCGAAGAGGAGGTGCGCCTTCGGCGATTCTCGGCGCGCCAGCATATCGTCCTGAGCGAGCGTATGGTGAGCGTCAGCCGAAACGCCCGCTCGTCGCTCCAAGCAGGCGTGAGAGCCGGAGGGCCGCCGGCGTCAGGTCACGGATGGTGCGGCGCCCTGCAGGGAGGGATTGGACCTCGACAGGAGCACTCGCGCTCGGCCCAGTGTCTTCCCCATGCCGAGCTTCGATGGCAGAGAGCAAGTGCGGGCCCAAACGGCCCTGCAGCGGCGCTCCTTCAGCGAGCCGGCGTCGCGCTGTTGAGCGAGCGGGGGCCCGCGCTCGTCCGGCGCGTCACAGCGCGGATTGAGCCCGAGATCAGCGGTGTTCAGGCCGAGCCGGGCGGCCTAACTGCCTCTGTCACGGCGCCCTTGAACGCCTCGAGCGCCTTGTCGGACGCGAGGACCTCCTCGGGCCTCATGCTGCCGATAACACGGAAATCCCGGTCCTCGATTCCCTCGAGAGAGTGGCGCGCGCCGGGGATCTGGCGGATCAGGTCGGCGAGCCGCGTCAGCTCGGCTCGTGAACGCCTCTCGCGCAGATGCCTGAACTCAATCACTACGTTGGGACAGAAGCCCACTGCGATTGGGTTGGAGTGCTCTGGATCGGCTCGCTCCCCGAGCCATATCGTCACGCTCGGGTTGATGCCGGTTCCGAATGACGGGCGCGCGCCCTGGTCGCGCATGAACTCGTACAGCTCGATCATGCGACAGGCCACGTCGGGTCCCTGCCGTGCGCGGATCGCCTCAAACACGTCCGCCTCGCCCCACCGGCTCTTGACACGAGGGGCAGTTGTGCCCTTTGCCTGTCGGGCTGCTTGCGTCTCACCAATCAGCCGGGGGACGAGCGTCAGCCTTGTGCCGCCTTGCTCGACGTACTGGCGCACCTCGAGCGCGAGGACTTCGGTGCGGTTCATCTGCTCGTTGAGGAACTCGACAATTCGCCGCAGCTCAGAAGGTATCTCGTCGGCGACGAAGATCAGGCGAAGCTTGCCAGCTTTGAGGTGACCCCGACCGATATCCAAAATCGCTCCGGATCTTCATCGCCGCCCAGAAGACTTTCGAGGCTCGCGGCCGCCTCGCTCGGGTCGCCGAGCCTCGTCTCAAAAGCGGCTCGGATCTTCTCCACGCTCCAGAACGCCGATGCGTTCGCAGCGTAGTCGAGCAATTGTCCGACGACCTCGCGGCGCAGACGCGTGTCCGAGCTTCGCTTGACTTCTACCAGTGTCGGAACACCGTCCTGGTCCAAGAAGAGGTGGTCGATGCTCCACCGGTCCGAGCCGTCTTCCTCGCCGGCGATTCCAAGTTCGCGCTGCACCAGTAGCCAGCGCCTGCGCGGCTCGTCGTCTTGATCGCCGGCCAGCAGGTTCGGATAGTCGGCCAGCAGTCGCTGAAGGACCGCCTCGGCCTCATAGGGCTGCTCGACCATCTCCACAAGCTCCTCGCCATGCTTGAGATAGGTCGCGCACATCGCGACCTGATCGTACGCGCAAGAGATATCGAACGAACTAGGGTCGGGCCGCCCAGCTCGCGTTGCTGCCCTCCAAGCGCGGTCGAGCGGTCAAGGCCGTAAGAACGCGAGGACTGCGAGCACGCGGCGGTGGGAGTCGGCTGATCCGCTGAGCTCGAGTTTCTGGAAGATCTGGCGAATGTGCGTCTCGACCGTCTTGGGGCTGAGAAAGAGCTGCTGGCTGATCGCCCGGTTAGAGCGGCCTTCGGCGATCAGCTCGAGCACTTGGCGCTCGCGGTTGGTGAGATCAGCCAGGGGACTGTGTTCTCGCGGCCGGTCGATGAGGCGCGTCACGATCGTCGGGTCGAGGACGCTTTCGCCTTCGGCGATGCGTCGCAGCGCATCGGCGAGCACGGCAATGTCGGACACGCGTTCTTTGAGCAGGTATCCGACCCGCTCAGGGTGTGCTTCGAGCAACCGCATCGCGTAGACCGATTCGAGGTAGTGCGAGAGCACGAGTACGCCGACGTCTGGGTGCGATGAGCGGATCTCGCGCGCCGCGACGAGCCCTTCGTCGGTGTGTGTGGGTGGCATCTTGATGTCGACGATCGCCACGTTCGGAGCGGTCAGCCGGACCGCCCGCAGGAGCTCCTGCGCGTCGGTTGCCTTGCCGACGACCTCGAAGCCTTCGTCGGCTAGCAGTCGCGCGAGGCCCTCGCGCAAGAGCATCTCGTCGTCGGCGATCACGATGCGCACGGGAGCTCCGCGCTGACCGTCATGTGGCCGGCCGGCAGTGGGACGACCGTCAGCGTTCCGTCCAGCGCGCCGATTCGATCCTCGAGGTCGACGAAGTCGTCGTCGAGCGTGCCGGCGCTCTCGATCTCGATCCGCAGGCGCCCGTCCGAGCGACTCGCGCGCACGGTGACCCCCATGGCACTGCTTCGCTTGACGACGTCTGCAACGAGAAAGTACGCGGCTGCTTCGACCGCCGGCGCCAGCCGCTCGTCGGGCAGCGAATCGATCGCGATCGGCACTTGTCCGGCCTCGGCGATCGCTTCGATCGCGGCGACGAGCCCTTCGTCGACGAGGACGGCCGGGTAGATCCCGCGGGCGAGCTCGCGCAGCTCGGCGAGCGCGGCACGCAGTTCCGCCTCGGCCGCGTCAAGC
>JACCZA010000112.1 GCA_013696185.1 Actinomycetota bacterium | reverse complement strand
AGACCGTCGCCCCGCGCTCGCCGCGCTTCAGCACGAGCGTCGGCACGTCGACCCCGGCCGCATCGACCTCCTCCTCGTTGCCGATCACGACGTCGGCGGCCGCCGCCGCCTCTGCGGCGAGCGCCGGGAACGTCGCGGGCTCGTCCCAGAGCGACGGTCGCCAGTCGAGATCGAAGATCGTCGTCCCGCGGTGAGCGCGCATCGCAGCGAGCGTCGTCTCGCGGCTCGGGGACTGCGCGAGGGCGGTGCCGGTGGCGTAGAGGAGGGGAGCGGCGGCCACCTCCTCCGCGTCGAAGTCGCCGGGCGAGAGCTGCCAGTCGGGTGCGGTCGGCCGGCGGTAGAAGGTGATCGGGAACCGGTCGGGCGGCCAGACCTCGCAGAAGGTGGGTGGCGTCGGCCAGTACGGATCGACCGCCAGGAAGCGCGTGTCCACGCCCTCGGCCTCGAGCCACTCGCGCACGAACGCTCCGTGGGCCTCGGCGCCGACCCGCGAGACGATGGCCGCGCGGACGCCGAGGCGCGCGAGCCCGGTCGACACGTTGCCCGCGAAGCCGCCGACGAAGCGCGTGTACCCGCGGACGTCCTGCAGGGGCGTCTCGATCTCGTCCGGGTACAGGTCGATCCCGACCCGGCCCAGCACGACCGCGTCGATCACAGGTGGCTCCGCTCCGCCTGCCGCGCTGCCTCGTAGTGCTCGCGCGCCTCGCGCACGGACTCCACCGTCGAGACGCCGGCGACGGGGACGTCCCACCAGGACTCGTAGTTGGGCACGCCCTCGTAGCGGTCGACCTCGATCGCGATCACGGTAGTCCGCTCCTCGTCTCTCGCCTGCGCGAGCGCGCTGCGCAGCTCGTCGATCGAGCCCGCACGGAGCACGCGCGCGCCGAGCGACTCCGCGTTGGCGGCGAGGTCGACCGGGAGGTAGTCGGTCGACTCGTCGCTGTCGACGGCGGGCACACCGCCCCGCCGGTAGCGGAAGAGCGTGCCGAAGCCGTCGGTGCCGAGCGAGCGCGAGAGCGATCCGATCGAGTTGTAGCCGCGGCTGTCCACGAGCACGATCGTCAGCTTCAGGCGCTCCTCGATCGCCGTCACGATCTCGCTCGAGAGCATCAGGTAGGAGCCGTCGCCCACGAGCACGTAGACCTCGCGCTCCGGCGCCGCGAGCTTGACGCCCAGGCCGCCCGCGATCTCGTAGCCCATGCACGAGTAGCCGTACTCGACGTGGTAGCCCTTCGGATCGCGTGTGCGCCAGAGCTTGTGCAGGTCGCCCGGCAGCGAGCCCGCCGCACAGACGACGACGTCCTCGGGTCGCGAGGCCGCGTTGACCGCGCCGATCACCTCGCTCTGGGCAGGCAGCGGCCCGTGCCCGAGGGTGGAGAGGCGCTCGACCTCGGCATCCCATTCCCGGTTCAGGCGCGCCGCCCGGGCGCGGTAGGCATCGTCGACGGAGAAGCCCTCGAGCAGCGCGCCCAGCCCCTCGAGCGCCGCGCGCGCGTCACCGACGAGCGGAAGGCCCGCATGCTTGACCGCGTCGAGCCCCGCCACGTTGACGTTCACGAAGCGGACGCCCGGGTCGCGGAAGGCGGTCTTCGACGCTGTCGTGAAGTCGCTCCAGCGGGTGCCGACGCCGAGCACGAGGTCGGCCTCGGCGGCGACCCGGTTGGCGGCGAAGGTGCCGGTCGCGCCGAGCGCGCCGAGCGCGCACGGGTGGTCGTAGGGCAGCGCGCCCTTGCCGGCCTGCGTCTCGCCGACCGGGATCCCGGTTGCGTCGGCACACGCGCGAAGGGTGTCCGCCGCCTCGCTGTAGAGCACGCCTCCGCCGGCGATGATGACCGGGCGATGGCTGGCGCGAATCGCATCCGCGGCACGCCGCATCACCGTGACGTCGGCCCGTGCGCGCGGGACCGTCCAGATGCGCTCTTCAAACAGTGCCCCGGGGTACTCGTAAGACTCCGCCTGCACGTCCTGCGGCAACGCCAGCGTCACGGCGCCGGTCTCGGCCGGAGACGTCAGGACGCGCATGGCTTCGGGGAGAGCCGTAATGAGCTGCTCCGGC
>JACCZA010000105.1 GCA_013696185.1 Actinomycetota bacterium | reverse complement strand
CCTCGACGCCGCAGCGCTCGCAGATGATGCCCTTGTAGCGGACGCGCTTGTACTTGCCGCAGTAGCACTCCCAGTCCTTCGTCGGACCGAAGATGCGCTCGCAGAAGAGCCCGTCGCGCTCGGGCTTCAGCGTGCGGTAGTTGATCGTCTCCGGCTTCGTCACCTCGCCGGAGGACCAGTCGCGGATCTGCTTGCTCGAGGCGAGCCCGATCCGGATTGCGTCGAAATCGTTGATGTCGATCAAGTGACTCCTGTCGTTGTTCGGAACTGCATGCAGTCGGATAGGGATCAGTGCGCCGCGGTCAGTCCTCGAGCTCGAGATCGACGAGCTCGCCCGCGAGCGGCCCGGCCTGCGCCTGAGCCTCCTCGGTGGCGGCCTCGACGGGCGAGACGGCCACGTCCTCGAGGTCGCCGAGCTGCTCGTCGGCAGGCAGCGTGAGCTCGCCCGTCTCGTCCGTCCGCTCCTGTCCCTCCTCGGTCTCCTGCGGCGTCGCGGCGCGCACCGTCGGGCGCAGCGAGCCGGGCGAGAGGTCGATGCCGAGCTCCTCCGCCGCGCGGAGCAGCTCGTCGTCCTCCTCGCGCACTTCCACCTCGCCGCCTCCCTCCGAGAGCACGTGCACGTCCAGGGCGAGCGACTGCATCTCCTTCAGCAGCACCTTGAACGACTCGGGAATCGACGGCTCGGCGATGTTCTCGCCCTTCACGATCGCCTCGTAGGCCTTCACGCGGCCGATCGTGTCGTCGGACTTGATGGTCAGCATCTCCTGCAGCGTGTAGGCGGCGCCGTAGGCCTCGAGCGCCCAGACCTCCATCTCGCCGAAACGCTGACCGCCGAACTGCGCCTTGCCGCCCAGCGGCTGCTGGGTGACGAGCGAGTAGGGGCCGGTCGAGCGCGCGTGGATCTTGTCGTCCACGAGGTGGAGCAGCTTCAGGATGTACATGTACCCGACGGTCACCTTCTGCTCGTACGGCGCGCCGGTGCGCCCGTTGAAGAGCCGCACCTTGCCCGAGGTGCGACGGCCCTCCGGCCGGCTCCCGTCGACGTTGAAGCGGATCGGCGAGTCGGTGTTCTGCCTCGTCCACTCGACGAGCGCATCGTCCACGTCCACGAGCGTCGCCCCGTCGAAGACCGGCGTCGCGACCGGCGTGGCGCCGTTGCGCTCGCCGTTCTCCGCAAAGACCCCATGGGCGGCCGCCCAACCGAGGTGGGTCTCGAGGATCTGGCCGATGTTCATGCGGCTCGGGACGCCGAGCGGGTTCAGCAGGATGTCGATCGGCCGGCCGTCCTCGAGGAACGGCATGTCCTCGTCGCGCACGATCTTGGCGATCACTCCCTTGTTGCCGTGGCGGCCGGCGAGCTTGTCGCCCTCGGCGATCTTGCGCTTCTTCGCCACGTAGACGCGGACGAGCTCGTTCACGCCCGGGGACAGGTCGTCGCCGTTCTCGCGCGAGAACGTCTTCACGTCGATCACCTTGCCGCCCTCGCCGTGCGGCACCTTCAGCGAGGTGTCGCGGACCTCGCGTGCCTTCTCCTTGAAGATGGCGCGGATCAGCTTCTCCTCGGCGGTGAGCTCGGTCTCGCCCTTCGGCGTGACCTTGCCGACGAGCAGGTCGCCCGAGCCGACCTCGGCGCCGATGCGGACGACGCCGCGCTCGTCGAGATCCTTGAGCGACTCCTCCGAGCGGTTCGGGATGTCGCGGGTGATCTCCTCGTCGCCGAGCTTGGTCGAGCGGGCGTCGATCTCGTACTCGTGGATGTGGATCGACGAGAGCACGTCGTCCTTCACGAGGCGCTCCGAGATCACGATCGCGTCCTCGAAGTTGTAGCCCTCGAACGGCATGAAGGCGACGAGCAGGTTCGCCCCGAGGGCGAGCTCGCCCCCGTCGGTGGAGCTGCCGTCCGCGAGGACCTGACCGCTCGCGACCTTGTCGCCCAGGCGGACGATCGGCTTCTGGTGCTCGACCGTGCCCTGGTTCGAGCGGGTGAACTTCGTCAGCTCGTAGATGTCGCGCCCGCCCTTCCCCTCGACCACGATCCGGCCCGCGTCGACGTCGACGATGGAGCCGCTGCGGTCGGCGAGCACGACGTCGCCCGAGTCGATCGCCGCGCGGTACTCGACGCCGGTGCCGACGAGCGGCGCCTGCGCGATCATGAGCGGCACGGCCTGGCGCTGCATGTTGGCGCCCATCAGGGCGCGGTTCGCGTCGTTGTGCTCGAGGAACGGGATCAGCGCGGTCGCGACCGAGACGATCTGCGCCGGTGCGACGTCCATGAACTGGATGTCCTTCGGCGCCGCGGTCACCGCCTCGCCCTCCCGCGAGCGGCAGAGCACCTGCTCGTGCAGGAACTTGCCGGACTTCGGCTCGACGGGCTCCGACGCCTGCGCGATCGTGTACTGGGCCTCCTCGGCGGCGTCGAGATAGATGATCTCGTCGGTCACCTTGCCCTTCGTGACGACGCGGTACGGCGTCTGGATGAACCCGAACTCCGACACGGTGGCCATCGAGGCGAGCGAGCCGATCAGGCCGATGTTCGGGCCCTCGGGGGTCTCGATCGGGCACATGCGTCCGTAGTGGGTCGGGTGGACGTCGCGCACCTCGATCGGCGCGCGCTCGCGCGTGAGGCCGCCGGCGCCGAGCGCCGAGAGGCGGCGGCGGTGGGTCAGCCCGTCCAGGGAGTTCGTCTGCTGCATGAACTGCGAC
>JACCZA010000096.1 GCA_013696185.1 Actinomycetota bacterium | reverse complement strand
TCCATCACCTTGTAGTGACGGCCCGGCTCCACGGTCGCGAGGATCTCGGTCGCGAGCGCGCGGCCGAGCTCGGCGTCGCGGAACTCGTCGACGAACCTCACGCGAGCTCACCCCGCGTGAGCGCGGTACCCGCGTGCACGAGCAGGACGTCGCCCGCCGCCACGCGCCCGACGAGATCCGTCATCACGTCGCTCGTCCCACCGTCGGGCCCCACGCACACGGCGAGCCCTTCGGTCGCGGCCTCGAGCACGCGCATCGGCACCGCCTCGTCCGAGCAGGTGATGCAGTGGTACTCGCCGCAGTCGGTCACTCGATCGCGCTCGCCTGGAGCTCCTGGAGCTCGTCGTCGAACGCCTGGCCCAGCTCGCGGAGCAGCGCGAGCGTCGCATGGGCCTCCTCCTCGTCGATCTTCGAGAGCGCGAAGCCGACGTGGATCAGCACCCAGTCGCCCGGCCGCGCGCTCTCGCCCTCGTGGTCGAGCAGGCCGATGTTGACGTTCCGGACGACGCCCGCCACCTCGACCCGGGCGAGGCGGTTCCGCTCGTCGACTATCTCCAGCACCTGACCGGGAATCGCAAGGCACACAACCGACCTCCTGGGCGAGACGAGGCGCGAGTCTGACGATCCGCTCGTGGCTCCGTCAAGAACGTAACCGTCCCGCACAAAGGCCTCATCCGCTGGCCGGGACGCCTCACGCCTGCAGTGACGAGAATGCGGAGCCGTGCGCATCCGCCGCCGCTACAGGATCGTCGGGGTCGTCCAGGGGGTCGGCTTCCGGCCGTTCGTCTACGGCATCGCCCGCAGGCACGAGCTCGCGGGCTTCGTCCTGAACGACGGTGACGGCGTCGTGATCGAGGTGGAGGGAGCCGAGCCGGCGCTCGAGCGCTTCGCGACAGCCCTCGTCGACGAGGCTCCGGCACTCGCTCGCGTCGATTCCGTCGAGGCGGGCTCACTGGCGCCGCTCGGCGGGAGAGCGTTCACGATCGAGGCCAGCGTCTCGCACGGGGGCAGCGCGCTGATCCCTGCCGACGTGGCGACCTGCGACGAGTGCCTGCGCGAGCTCTTCGATCCCACCGACCGCAGGTACCGGTACCCCTTCGTCAACTGCACGCAGTGCGGCCCGCGCTTCACGATCGTCACCGGCGTCCCGTACGACCGAGGCCGGACGACGATGGCGGGCTTCCCCCTCTGCGCCGACTGCCGCTCCGAGTACGAGGATCCCGCCGACCGCCGCTTCCACGCCGAGCCGATCGCCTGCCCTGTCTGCGGGCCGCGGCTCTCGCTCCCGCTCGAGGAGGCGGTGGCACTGCTCGAGGACGGCGCGATCCTCGCCGTCAAGGGGCTCGGCGGCTACCACCTCGCCTGCGACGCGGCGGACGAGGAGGCGGTCGCGCGGCTGCGGGCGCGCAAGCATCGCGAGGAGAAGCCCTTCGCGCTGATGACGGCCGAGCCGGAGCAGCTCGTCCACGCCGGAGCTGAAGAGCTCGCGTTGCTGCGCTCGCGCGCGCGGCCGATCGTGCTCGCTCGCCGCCGCGCCGACGCGCCCGTCGCGCCGTCGGTGGCACCCGCCACGCCCTGGCTCGGGGTGATGCTGCCGTACACCCCGCTCCACCACCTCCTGCTCGCCGACTTCGGCGGCGCGCTCGTCCTGACGAGCGGCAACCGCTCCGACGAGCCGATCGCCTACGAGGACGACGAGGCGCGCGAGCGCCTGAGCGCGATCGCCGATGCCTTCCTCGCCCACGACCGTCCGATCCATCGTCGCTGCGAGGACTCCGTCGTCCGCGCGGAGTTTCCGATCCGGCGCTCGCGCGGCTTCGTGCCGGCGGCGCTGCCCTTGCCGATCGAGGCGCGCCGGCCGCTCGTCGCCGGCGGGGCCGAGCTGAAGAGCACGTTCTGCGTCGCCCGGGGGGCGAGCGCCTATCTCTCCCCGCACCTCGGCGACCTCGACTCGGAGCTCGCCCTGCGCGCGTTCCACGCGGACCTCGCGCTCTATCTCGCCATGCTCGGGGTCGAGCCGGCGGTGGTGGCCCACGACCTCCACCCGGAGTACCTCGCGACGAAGTGGGCGCTCGAGCAGGAGGCGGAGCTCGTCCCCGTCCAGCACCATCACGCCCACGCTGCCGCCTGTCTCGCCGAGCACGGGAGCGAGGGGCCGGCCCTCGCGCTCGTCTTCGACGGCACGGGGTACGGGACGGACGGCACGCTCTGGGGCGGCGAGCTCCTGCGCTGCGACCTCGTGTCCGTCGAGCGGCTCGCTCACCTGGAGCCGATCCCGCTCCCGGGCGGCGAGGCGGCGATCCGGCAACCCTGGCGGACGGCCGCGGCCTACCTCGAGCGGGCGCGAAGGCCGGTGCCGTTCGAGCGCTGGGGCGTCGTGCGGCAGGCCCTGGCTGTGAACGCACCCCTCTCGTCGGGGATGGGCAGGCTGTTCGACGCAGTCTCGGCGCTCCTCGGCGTGCGCGAGCAGGTGACCTACGAGGGCCAGGCGGCGATCGAGCTCGAGGTGCTCGCCGGGTCGACGGCCGCCGAGCCGTACCCCTGGCGCTTCGGCGACGGCGCGGCGCTCGTCGCGGCCGCCCACGACGACCTCGCAGCCGGACGGCCGCGCGCGGAGATCGCCGCCGCCTTCCACGAGACGGTCGCGGCGGGGGCGGCGGGGGCGTGCGCCGAGGCCGCCGAGCCGCGCACCGTCGTCCTGTCCGGGGGCAGCTTCCAGAACCTGCGCCTGCTCTCGTCCACGCGCCGCCGGCTCGAGGAGCTCGGCTTCCGCGTGTTGACGCACCGGCTCGTGCCGCCGAACGACGCGGGCATCAGCTACGGGCAGGCGGCGATCGCGGCGGCCGTGACGGGTTCGGGCTCCCTCGCCGCGCCGAGCGGCTAGATTCCCCGCCCAGGCGATGCGGATGGCTGCCAACGGTGCTTCAGGAGCGATGGTGCGGGCGGCGGCGCGCGGGCTCGTCGCCGCGATGGCGATGACGGGAATGCGCCGCGTGACGCAGAATCTCGGCCTGCTCGGGCAGAGCCCGCCGGATGCCGTCTTCCGCGACCTCGGCCCCATGTCGCGGCTTCGGCCCGAGCACCGGGAGGTCGTGACGGAGCTCGCCCACTGGGCCTACGGGAGCGGTGGCGGGGTCGCGTTCGGCCTGCTCCCCGAGCGCCTGCGCCGACACGCCGCCGCGGGGCCGGTCTACGGGCTCGCGATCTGGCTCTCCTTCGAGCTCGGGGTGGCCCCCTTCGTCGGCGTGGACTATCCCGAGGAGCGCCAGGTGACCGGACGCCTCGTACTCGCGCTCGATCACCTCCTCTACGGCGTGGTCGTGGCCGGGCGCCTGGCGCCCGAGATCCCGTCCCCGCCGTCGCTCGCGGGCCGGCTCGCGCCGCGGCGGCTGCTCCCCGGCTGAGCAGCGCCACCGGTCGACTCGGCCGGGAGCCCTACGCCGCCCGGTGCTCGACCGCGCCTCCGTGCCCGTGGCGGTGCACGACCGCGTGACCGAGGCCTCGCCGGATCAGGTAGCGGTTGACCGGAAACGCAGCCACGAAGGCGACCACGAGGGCGAAGGCGAGCGAGCCCCAGAAGAGCAGATCCGAGAGCGAGGCGGCCATCGCCCCCGGCACCGCGAGCAGCACGCCGTTGTCGACCGCCTCCATGACCGCGATCGAGAGGGTGTCCGAGGCGAGCGCGAGCGGCAGCGCGGTCGCCAGGGCGAGGCCGGCGCGGACGAGGGGCAGCAGCGTAAGCGAGTAGCCGAAGAGGAACGCGAGGACGATCGAGAGGACGATCGTCGCGCCGGTACTCCAGCCGAGAGCGGTGCCGACGATCAGCCCGAGCACCTCCCCGATCGCGCAGCCGGTCAGGCAGTGCAGCGTGGCGAGAGCGGTCGTGCGGTTGAGCGACTGCTCGGGGCGATGGGCGTGGGCGGCGTGGCTCATTCCGACTCCTCTCTTATACCCACCCAGGGTATATATGGCCACTCTAGCAGATTTCGGCGCGAAGATGTCCCCATACCGACTGGGGGTATGCATCCGGCGCCCGTCTGTACCCTCGCACAGTGGAGCCTCGGCGCCAGCATTACGCGATCACACTCGCCATCCTGACGCTTGCCGGCACCGCGTTCGCACTGCAGCAGACGATGGTGTTTCCCGCCCTGCCGACCTTCCAGCGCGAGCTCGGCGGGAGCACGGCCTGGGCGACCTGGGTGCTGACGGGCTTCCTCGTCGCGGCCGCCGTGGCGACCCCGATCCTGGGGCGGTTGGGAGACCAGTACGGCAAGGAGCGCGTCCTCCTCGTCAGTCTCGCGCTCTTCCTGGTCGGCAGTGCCGGCGCCGCCGCCGCGTGGAACCTCTGGTCGCTGATCGGCTTCCGGGCGCTCGCCGGTGCGGGGGGCGCCGTGTTCCCGCTCAGCTTCGCGATCATCCGCGACGAGTTCCCGCCGGAGCGCGTGAAGGTCGGGATCGGGCTGCTCTCGGCGGTCTTCGGCGTCGGGGGCGGTCTCGGCATCGTCCTCTCGGGGGTGATCGTCGACAACCTCTCGTGGCGCTGGCTGTTCGTGCTCGGGTCGATTCCGGTCGCGCTCTCCCTCGTGCTCGTGCGCCGCTTCATCCCCGAGTCGCCGGTGCGCTCGCCCTCGCGGGTCGACGTTCCCGGTGCGCTGCTGCTCTCGGGCGCGCTCGTCGCCTTCATGGTCGCCCTGACCGAGGGCGAGCGCTGGGGCTGGGCATCCGCGCGCATCGTCGGTCTCGCCGTCTCGGCCGCGCTGCTCTTCGTCGCCTGGGGCCAGGTGGAGCTGCGCACGCGTGCGCCGATGGTCGACATGCGCATGCTCGCCCACCGGCCCGTGCTGCTGACGAACCTGACCACGCTGATCGCCGGCTTCGCCCTCTTCAGCTGCTTCGTGCTCGTGCCGCGCTTCGTGGAGGTGCCGGAGTCGAGCGGCTACGGCTTCGGCGCGACCGCGACCGGGGCGGGGCTCTACCTGCTCCCGAGCTCGCTCGGGCTGCTCTTCTCGGGGCCGGCGGCAGGCCTGCTCGGACGCCGCTTCGGCTCGAAGTGGCCCCTCGTCGGCGGGATGCTGCTCGTCAGCCTCGCCGCGCTCGTGCTCGCGGGCGCGCACGACGAGCCGTGGCACATCGCGGCAGCGACCGGCGCGCTCGGGACGGGGCTCGGGTTCGCCTTCGCCGCCATGGTGGCGCTGATCGCGGAGAACGTCTCCCAGACCGAGACGGGCATCGCGACGGGGATGAACACCGTCGCACGGATGATCGGCGCCGTCGTCGGCGGCCAGATCGGGGCGGCGCTCCTGACGGCTCGCACCGTTGGAGGAACGCCGTTTCCGGCCGAGTCGGCGTTCACGACCGCCTTCGGGCTGAGCGCCGCCGCGGCCCTCGCAGCGGCCCTCGTCGCCCTGTCGATCTCGGCCCGGCCGCCGGCGCGCCGGCTCGAGCCGGCGGAGGCGCTCGCCGACTGAGCGCCGGCCGGCGCGACCGCTCCTGCTCCTAGGCCTCCGCCTCCGCGCGGCGAGCCTGCTCCGCCTGCTCGATTGCCCAGGCGGCGTTGATCAGGCCCACGTGCGAGAAGGTCTGCGGGAAGTTGCCGACGAGCTCCCCCCGCTCCGGATCGACCTCCTCGGACAGGAGGCCGACGTCGTTGGCATACGACAGCACGTCGTCGAACACCGCCCTGGCGCGCTCGACCTCGCCGGCGAGCGCGAGTGCCTGGGCGAGCCAGAACGAGCAGATCAGGAAGCTGCCGTCCTCGGCGCCCTGCCAGCGGCGCACGAGTCCTCGTCCGTCCCCGAGCTCGCGCTCGATCGCGTCGATCGTGCGCCGCATGCGTCCGTCCGTCGCAGGCAGGAACTCGATGATCGGCATGAGCAGCACGCTCGCGTCGAGGCGGTCCGAGCCGAGCGCACCGGCATAGGCGCCGAGCTCCTCGCTCCAGGCCTGCTCGAGGATTGCGGCGCGCACCTCGTCCCGCTGAGCCGCCCAGCGCGCCGCTCGCGCCTCGGGCCCGAGTTGCGGGGCGAGCTTGACCGCGCGGTCGAGCGCGGCCCAGCAGTAGACCTTCGAGCTCGTGTAGTGGCGCTCCTCGTCCCGGCTCTCCCAGATGCCGACGTCCGGCTCGCGCCACGTATCGGCGACCGTGTCGGCGAGCCCACGGAGGAACTGCGCCGTCAGCGGCTCCAGCTCGCCGAGCTGCTCGCGCAGCACCCAGGCGCCGTCCAGGACCTCGCCGTAGACGTCGAGCTGCTTCTGCTTGAAGGCCTCGTTCCCGATCCGCACCGGGGCGCTGCCGCGGTAGCCGGCCAGGTGCGGCAGCTCCCGCTCGGCGAGATCCCGCTCGCCGCCGACGCCGAACATGATCTGCACGTGCTCGGAGCTGCCGCGGACGCCGGCGCGCGCCATCCACGCGAGGAAGCGACTCGCCTCGTCGGGACAGGCGGCGACCCAGAGCGCCTTCAGGGTCAGGCTGGCGTCGCGCAGCCAGGCATAGCGGTAGTCCCAGTTGGACGAGCCGCCGACGACCTCGGGCAGGGATGTGGTCGGGGCGGCGATCACCGCTCCCGTCGGCGCGTAGGTCAGCGCCTGCAGGAGCAACGCGCTTCGTAGCACGTGCTCGGCATACACACCCTCGTACGGTGTGTGCAGCTCGTACCAGGAGCGCCAGCCCGCGATCGTCGCCGAGAGCGCCCGAGCGGGATCGAGCGGCCTCTCCACCCTGCCGTACATCCCCTCGCGATGGTGGAGCGCGAAGGCAGCGCGCTCGCCCTCGCGCAGGGTGAGCTCGGCTCGTGCGGCGCCGCCCTCGATCTCGAACGGCGCCTCGCCGGCGAGGAGGAGCGTGTCGGGGCCGCCGACCGTGACGAGCCCGTTCTCGGTCCGCTCGACGGCCGGCACGACGAGCCCGTACTCGAGGCGTGGGACGAAGTCGACTGCGAGGTCGACCTCGCCGGAGACGACCTCGAGCGAGCGGACGAGCACGTGCGGGGCGGAGAGCCCGATCTGGTGCCCGCGCTCTCGCGGCGCGAGCGCGAGCGCGTCGGTCAGCTCGACCGTGCCACCGGCGGTGTGGAAGGTCGTCCGCAGCACCATCGTCCCCTCGAGGTAGGCCCGCTCCACCTCGAACTCGGCGATCGGCCGGATCGACCAGTGACCCGCCCCCGGGTCGAGGATCCGCGCGAACACGCTCCGCGAGTCGAAGCGGGGTGCGCACCACCAGTCGACCGAGCCGCCGCGGCTGACGAGCGCCGCGCCCTGGCAGTCGCCGAGGAGCGCATAGTCGGCGATCGGTGTGCCGGCGCCGAGGTCGGGCACGGCGGGGATGTCGTCACTCGTGGTGTTCATGGGGTGCGCGACTCGCCTCGAGCGGCAGCCTGCACCGTGCATATGAGCACGCGGCGCGTGGCGCGTGTGGATCGGCTCACCGATCCGGGACCGGCTGCTCTCGGGGTGGGCAGTACGATCGAGGAGGTGCTCGTTCTCATCGGCGTTGCCTTCGTGGCCGGGTTGATCACGGCGATCTCGCCGTGCGTCCTGCCGGTCCTGCCGATCATCCTCGCGGGCGGCGTGACCGGACAGAGCCGTGCCCGCCCGTTCGCGATCATCGCCGGCCTCGTCGCGAGCTTCACCGTCTTCACGGTTGCCGGGGCCTCGCTCCTCGACGCCCTCGGCCTCCCGCAGGACTTCCTCCGCAACGCCGCGATCGTCCTGCTGCTCGTCCTCGCGGCGACGCTCCTCGTGCCGCGACTCGCGCTCGTCCTCGAGCGGCCGCTCCTCTTCCTCTCACGCCGGCGCCCGGGCACCGAGCGCAACGGCTTCGTGCTCGGCCTCGGGCTCGGCCTGGTCTTCGTGCCGTGCGCCGGGCCGGTGCTGGCGGCGGTGACGGCGCTCGCGGCGAGCGGCAGGATCGGCGTGCGGACGTTCGCAGTGACGGGGGCGTACGCGCTCGGTGCTGCCGTGCCGATGCTCCTCGTCGCACTCGGAGGACAGCGCCTCGCCGGGAGCGTGAAGCTCATGCGCACGCACGCGGGCGCGACCCGCCGCGTGGCGGGCGCGCTCCTCGGTGCGACGGCGCTCGCGATCGCCTTCGGCGCCGACCAGCGCTTCACGACCGCGCTTCCCGGCTACACGCAGCGGCTGCAGGACGCGGTCGAGCGGACCGATGCCGCCGGCAGCCGGCTGCGGGGGCTCGCCTCCGACAACGAGGCGCTCGCCGCGGCCGCGCGCGACGAGCAGCCACTCGAGTTCCGCGGGATC
Organism: Actinomycetota bacterium; assembly: GCA_013696185.1. Classification (GTDB taxonomy): domain Bacteria; phylum Actinomycetota; class Thermoleophilia; order Gaiellales; family Gaiellaceae; genus JACCZA01. The sequence goes on along the minus strand of JACCZA010000096.1, from coordinate 8,892 downwards.
TCGCTCTGGCTGAACACGGCGGGCGGGAAGCCGCTCAGCCTCGCGAAGCTGCGCGGCAAGGTCGTCCTCGTCGACTTCTGGACGTACTCCTGCATCAACTGCCTGCGCACGCTGCCGCATCTGAAGGCCTGGGATGCCGCGTACCGCAAGGACGGGCTCGTCATCGTCGGCGTGCACTCGCCCGAGTTCGCGTTCGAGCGCGTGCCGTCCAACGTTCGCTCTGCTGTGCGGAGGCTCGGCGTCCGCTATCCGGTCGCGCTCGACAACGCCTTCGCGACCTGGAACGCGTACCACAACCAGTACTGGCCGGCCGAGTACCTGATCGACCGGGGCGGTGAGCTCAGGCGCACGCACTTCGGCGAGGGCGACTACGACGAGTCGGAATCGGCGATCCGGCGCTTGCTCGGCGAGGGGGTGCGAAAGCGGCGGACGTCGGTCGCCGACGCGACGCCGCACATAGTGACGACGCCGGAGTCCTACCTCGGCTACGCCCGCCTCGACCGCTTCGAGGGCCTGCCGATCGTGCGCAACCGCCTCTCGACGTATCGCTTTCCACCGCGCCTGGGCCGCGACGAGCTCAGCTACGCGGGCACCTGGCGCGTGGGCGAGTCCCACATCACCGCCGGCCGGAACGCCCGCCTGCGGCTCGACTTCGGCGCGCGCAGGATCCACCTCGTGCTCGGAGGCCGCGGCACCCTCGGCGTGCGCGTCGACGGCAAGCCAGTACGCACCGTCGGGATCTCGGGGATCCCCCGGCTCTACACGCTCGAGACGTTCCCCCGCCCCCGCGAGGGATTGCTCGAGCTGCGCTTCTCCCCCGGCGTCGAGGCCTACGCCTTCACGTTCGGGTAGCGCCTCGCGGCGCACCCTGATCCCTCGGCTGTGCGGGCAGTGCGGTCGCACCTCCGCCGTACCGCTTCGAGAACAGGGGTCAGACCCCCGGTAGCACGAGCGCCGTCACGGCGGGGTGGCAGGAGTGTCTCGAGGCCGTCGCGGCCGGCACAGCGTCTGGGCGCCGGGTGAGCGCCGGGCGCCGGTTTCCCGGCCACCTCGCCGGGTAGGCGGACACGTTCCCGACGAGAGGAGAGGCGCGTGAAGGCTGTCGTATGGCATGGCAACGAGGACGTCCGCGTGGACACGGTTCCCGACCCGCAGATCCAGGATCCGACCGACGCGATCGTCCGGATCACGTCGACCGGCATCTGCGGCTCGGACCTCCACCTCTACGGGGTGCTCGGGATGTTCATGGACGAGGGCGACATCCTCGGACACGAGCCGATGGGGATCGTGGAGGAGGTCGGAGCCGAGGTGAAGCAGATCAAGGCCGGCGACCGCGTCGTGATCCCGTTCAACATCGTCTGCGGCCACTGCTTCATGTGCGACCGGGGTCTGCACGCGCACTGCGAGACGACGCAGGTGCGAGAGCAGGAGAAGGGCGCGGCGCTCTTCGGCTTCTCGAAGCTCTACGGTCAGGTGCCGGGCGGCCAGGCGGAGTACCTGCGCGTGCCGCAGGCGCACTTCGGTCCGATCAAGGTGCCGGAGGGGCCTCCCGACGAGCGCTTCGTCTACCTCTCCGACGTCCTGCCGACGGCCTGGCAGGCTGTCGAGTACGCGGACATCCACGACGGTGGCTCGGTCGGCATCTTCGGCCTCGGGCCGATCGGCCAGATGAGCGCGCGCATCGCCCGCCACCGCGGGGCACGCGTGATCGCCGTCGACCTCGTGCCCGAGCGGCTCGAGCTGGCCCGCCGGCACGGCATCGAGACCGTCGTGTGGGAGAAGTCGGAGGACGTCGTCTCCGAGCTCCGGGAGCTGACCGGCGGCCGCGGGCCCGATTCGGTGATCGACGCGGTCGGCATGGAGGCGCACGGGGCACCGGTCAGCGAGTTCATCCAGAAGGCGACGACGAAGCTGCCGGACCGGATCGGTGCGGCGCTCGCCGAGCGGGTCGGGGTCGACCGCCTGTCGGCGCTACTCGCGTCGATCCAGAGCGTCCGGCGAGGCGGCACGCTGTCGGTGATCGGTGTCTACGGGGGCGCTGCCGATCCCCTGCCGATGCTGGATCTCTTCGACAAGGCAGTCACGATCCGCATGGGCCAGGCGAACGTGAAGCGCTGGATCGAGGACATCCTGCCTCTGCTCGGCGACGACGATCCGCTCGGGACCGAGGACCTCGCCACGCACATGCTGCCCCTCGAGCAGGCGCCGCACGCCTACGAGATCTTCCAGAAGAAGCGCGACGGAGCGATCAAGGTGCTGCTCCAGCCGTAGGACATCCTCTCGTCGTGGCCCGGGGCGCGTGCGCCCGGGCCGCGAGCCCAGGCGACGCATCGGGCAGCGATGCCTTTAGTGAAGCGGCCTCCGTGTCGATGGGGAGAAGGCATGGATCTCGACCGTCTGCTCGGACAATCCGTCGAAGTGGGAGCGAGTGACGTTCACCTGAAGGTGAACCAGTTCCCGAAGCTGCGGCGCGACGGCATGCTGCAGTCCGTCGGCGAGTGGCCGCGTCTGACCGAGCTCGATCTTCACGCGGCGCTCGAGCGCGTCTGCCAGTACGACCAGGCGCACCTCCGAGCCTTCACGGCCCGGGGCGATCTCGACATCGCCTACACGGGCGACAACCGGCTGCGCTTCAGGGTCACGGGGTTCCGCCAGCGGGGCCACACCTCCCTCGCGTTCCGCCTCATTCCCGGGCAGATGCCGAGCTTCCAGGCGCTGCGCCTCCCGAAGGGCGTCGAGCGCCTCGCCAACGAGCAGCGCGGCCTCGTCCTCGTCACCGGCCCCACGGGCGCGGGGAAATCGACGACGCTCGGGGCGCTCGTCGACCACATCAACCGCACGCGCGACATGCACATCGTCACGATCGAGGACCCGATCGAGGTAGTGCACGACGACCACAGGAGCCTCGTCCAGCAGCGCGAGGTCGGCTTCGACACGGAATCCTTCCGCCTCGCGCTGCGACAGGTGCTCCGCCAGGACCCGGACGTGATCATGATCGGCGAGCTGCGCGACGCAGAGTCGGCCGAGACCGCCGTCCAGGCCGCCGAGTCGGGCCACCTCGTCCTGAGCTCGATGCACACGATCGACGCTGCCGAGACGGTCTCCCGACTGATCGAGTTCTTCCCCGAGACGAAGCAGAAGCAGGTGCGCTCGATCCTCGCCGGTGTGCTGCGCGGCGTCGTCAGCCAGCGCCTCCTGCCGAAGGTCGGCGGCGGCCGCGTGCCGGCCGTCGAGGTGATGATCGCCAACCGCCGCATCGCCGACCTCATCCGCGACGACACGAGCGAGCTCATCGGCGACGCGATCGAGGACGGAGCCTTCTTCGACATGCGCACGTTCGAGCAGGCGCTGATCGAGCTGGTCGTCAGCGGGTCGGTCGATCAGGAGGTCGCCGCCAACGCGGCGACCAACAGGCACGACTTCCTCGTCGCCGTCAACCACGCCATGAGGACGCAGGCCGCGTCCGTGGCCGCCCCGACGAAGACCAAGCCGGACGAGGAGTCGCTCCAGGCGTTGCGGGTCGCCCGTCAGAAGGGCAGGCGGAGCCCGGAGGAGCGACCGGCGGTCGAAGAGCCGGCTCTCGACGGCGAGCGGGCCTCGTGAGGCCGGCGCCCCGGTCGACCTCGAACGCGCGGTAGCGCGGTGAGCCGGCGATCCCGTCGAGACGCTGCCGTGCAGGACCCGCTCGTCGACCTCGAGGCGCCGGCCGAGACGGCGGCGGAGCCGCCGAGCGACGTGACCGCGATCGTTTCCTCGAGCCTCGTCTTCGAGGAGCTGCCGCCGCTTCTGCGCAGCCACCTCACGGCAGGCCGCTCGGTCACGCTGACCGGCGGCCAGCAGGAGAACGCCCTCGAGGCGGCGTTCGAGGTGCACCCCGCCGAGGCGTCCCAGAACGGGACGATCGCCAAGAGCGGCAAGCGGTTCCGTTCCCTCGTCGAGAACTCGTCGGACATGATGACGCTCGTCGAGGCGGACACGACGATCCGCTTCCTGACCGCCTCGGTCGAGCGCGTGCTCGGGTACCAGCCGCAGGAGCTGCTCGGGCTCAAGCTCGCCAACTTCATCCACCCCGAGGACACCGCGCGCGTCCTCTCGTTCTTCGCGGACACGGGTCAGCGGCCGGGCGTCAGCGCAGCCGCGGAGTGGCGGATGAAGCATCGGGACTCCTCCTGGATCTACGTCGAGACGGTCGCCAACAACCTGCTGCACGACCCCGACGTGGCCCAGATCGTGCTCAACACGCGCGACATCAGCGAGCGCAAGGCGCTCGAGACGCAGCTCGCCCATCAGGCGTTCCACGATCCGCTCACGGATCTCGCGAACCGCGCGCTCTTTCACGATCGCGTCGAGCACGCCCTCGTCTCGCGGAGAACCGGCAACGAGCCGTTCGCCGTGCTCTTCCTCGATCTCGACGACTTCAAGAAGGTGAACGACAGCCTCGGGCACGTGGTCGGCGACGAGCTGCTCGCGATCGTCGCCCGCCGGATCCGCTCGTGCGTGCGTGCGAGCGACACGCCTGCGCGGCTCGGCGGCGACGAGTTCGCGATCCTCCTCGAGAACGCCCATGCACCGGAGGACGCGCGGGCCGTCGCGGAGGCGATCATCGACGCGCTGCAGGCTCCGGTGTCGCTGCAGGGCAACGAGACGTTCGTCGGCACGAGCGTCGGCATCGCGATGAGCCGACCCGACGACGGCGCCGACGAGCTGCTGCGCAACGCGGACATCGCCATGTACATGGCCAAGGGATCGGGCAAGGGCCGCGCCGCGGTCTTCGAGCCCACGATGCACGCGGTCGCCCTCGAGCGCCTGGAGCTCGAGTCCGACCTGCGACGGGCCGTGCAGCGGAACGAGTTCCTGCTCTTCTACCAGCCCCTGACGAACCTGCGGACGGGGCGGATCGTCGGCGTGGAGGCGCTCGCCCGCTGGAACCACCCCGAGCGGGGCATCCTGTCGCCCTATGCGTTCATCTCGATGGCGGAGGAGACGGGCCTCATCCTGCCGCTCGGCAAGTGGATCCTCGAGGAGGCCTGCAACCAGATCAGCGAGTGGCACCGCCAGTACCCTCAGGACCCCGCTCTGATGATGAGCGTCAACCTCTCGGGCAAGCAGCTGCTGCAGCCGGCCCTCGTCGACGAGCTCTCGTCGGCGCTCTCGGAGTCGGGCCTCGACCCCAAGAGCCTGATCCTCGAGATCACCGAGAGCGTGATGATGTACGACACGAACCAGACGGTCGAGCGGCTGAGCGCTCTCAAGCAGCTCGGCGTGAAGCTCGCGATCGACGACTTCGGTACCGGCTACTCGTCCCTGCGCTACCTGCACCGCTTCCCGGTCGACATCCTCAAGATCGCGAGCCCCTTCATCGAGGGGGTTGCGGTGGACGTGCAGAAGTCGGCGTTCACGCGGACGATCATCGAGCTCTGCCGCACCCTGCAGCTGACCGCCCTGGCCGAGGGCGTCGAGTCGGCGGAGCAGGTCGAGCAGCTGCGCCGCCTCGGCTGCGAGCTCGGGCAGGGAAACTATTTCGCCGAGCCGCTCACGAGCGAGCAGGTCGAGGCGATCCTGCGCGAAGGCTACGAGCTCGCGGCCTACGCCGCCGAGCTCAAGACGACCGACAAGGTGCGCGAGGCGGGCTGGTGGGAGCAGGTGCTCGGCAAGAACTGAGCGTGCCGCCGCGCTGAGCGCGCTCCCTCGGCCCCCGGCCGCCTCGGCTCGGAGGCGGAGTGCGCCCGCACGTACGCTTCCGCCTGATCGCCGGACCGAGACGAGGGGGAGCGACGACCGCAGAGCCGAAGCGCGGAGGAAGGCTCCTGGGTCGCGGACGTCGAGCTGCCCGGTGCGGGCTTCGCGGCGGCCTGGCACTCGCAGCCGCGCTCGCGGCCGGGGTCCTCTCCCTTGCCGCCGAGGCCGGGCCTGCGCCCGCCTCGCGGGCCCTGGCCGCCGACCTCCTAGGCTCGGCGGGCGACGCCGTCCGCTTCGACGACCGCGCGCGCGATCGCATCGCGATCACCGCCCCCGCCTACCGGCTCGTGCTGGGCAAGCGGGGCGGAGCGCTCCTCTCGCTCGTCGACCGGCGCTCCGGCAGGCGCCTCGTGAGCGGCTCGCGCGGCTGCCTCTGGCGGGCCGATCCGGTGGGGGAAGGCGCGCCGACCGGCGGCTGCGCCTTCGGCCAGCGTCTCGACTATGCCTGGAGCCGCGCCTCGTCGACGCTGACGCTCGACTACAGCGACGGCGCGGCGGCAGTCGTAGCTCGGGTGACGATCATCGCCCGGCCGTCGTTCCTCGACCTCCGCCTCACGATCCGAAACCGCACGGCGCCGGTGCTCGAGAGCGTCGCCTTTCCGGCCGACGTGCTCGTCGAGACCCGCGCCGTCCGGGCCGGCTACGCGCCGACGTACCTGCCCGGCCTGCGACTCGGCCCGGGCTTCTTCTCGCGCCCCGGGAAGCTCGTGCGCACCTATCCCTCGCGCTGGGCCTTCGCCGACTACCTCTCACTCGACATCGGCGGCCGAAACGTCTCGCTGTCGAGCGTGAACCCCCTTCCGAGCCCGCTCCAGCCCGTCGCGCTCGGGTTCGTCCGGCGCGCCGAGGGCCGGATCTGCTCGGGGCGGTTCTTCTGCGTCACGCACTCGTTCCTGACCTGGGTGGAGACAGGAGCGAGCTGGCGCAGCCCCGTCGTCCGCCTGCGGCTCGGTGCGAGCGCGCAGGCCACGATCCTCGCCTACCGCAGCGACAATCGCATCGACCGCTACCCCTCTCTCGCCGCCAAGCTCGGGAGACGCGGCGACATCCTGGCGCGGGCGCCGCTCGTGAAGCTGGACCTCGTGAAGGAGCCCGTGCCGTTTCGCGACTGGAGGAGCATCCTGCAGCGCCTGCCCTCACCCTCGCTCCTGCACCCGGTCTCCTTCCAGCCGGGCGGCCACGACGAGTCCTTCCCCGACTTCCTCCCGCCGCAGGGGAGCCTGGGCACGACGGAGGAGTTCCGTGGAGCGGTCGCGAACGCGCGCGCGCTCGGGTCGCTGGTGATGCCGTACCTGAACCTCAGCTGGTGGGACGACGGCTCGCCGACCGTAGGCGCCCTGCCGCCTCCACTCACCCCGGCGGACATCGCCGTGCGCGACGAGTCGGGCGTCCCGCTGCTCGAGCGCTACGGCGAGCACGCGGGCTACGTGGTCTCGCCGTACGCGCCGTACGTGCGCGAGCGGGTGGCGCGCCTGCTGGAGGAGTGGCGGACCGAGGTGCCGGCGGACTGCCTCTTCTTCGACCAGCTCGGGGCCCGCCCCTGGCGCCGCGACCTCAACCCGGCCTCGCCCGATCCGCTCGCCTACTACGACGGCTGGCTCGGCCTCCTCGCTCCGTATGCGCCTCGCTGCCTGATGGCCGAGGACGGCTGGGACCGGCTGGCCGCCTCGTTCGCCGGCTTCCACGGCAGCGTGCTGATGCTCGCGCGAGAGCACGACGAGCCCGATCTGCTGCTCGGAGCGGGCAACTGGGAGCCGTTTCCGCTCGCGATCTGGCTGCTCCACGACAAGGTGCTCCTGTACCAGCACGACCTCGCGGAGCAGACCCTCGGAGCCGACGACGAGATCGTCTCGTGGAACCTCGCTTTCGGCTTCCTCTTCTCCGTCAACGCGGACGAGGCCTCGCCGCGCTTCCGGCGCGACCGGCTCGAGCTCGCCGCGAGCTTGCAGCGGGTACTCGGCCCCCACTACGCCGGCCGGCGGCTGGACGGCTACCGGGCGGTCGCCCCGGACGTGACCGAGACGCGCTTCGGCGACCTCCTCGTGCTCCGGAACCGAAACGCCGAGCAGACGCGCCGGGTCGGCGGCAACGACCTCGCGCCGAGCGGCTACGTCGCCCGCACGGACGACCGGCGTGTGCTCGCCGGCGCCTTCGCAGGCCTCTTCAACGGCGTCTCCCTCTCCCCGGGAACCCACCACGTGATCGTGGAGCGGGGCCTGCAGAGCAGCGAGGTGCGCCAGCCGGTGGGCTCCGACACGAGGCTCGCCGTCGATCCACCCACGGCCTGGCGAGCGGGACGGGGTCTTCGCGCCGATGCGTACGCCGCCGACGGCGCACGCATCGGAGAGGTGCCGGGCTCCCTCCGCGCCGGCCGCTTCGAGTTCCGCTACGACGGCACGCTGGACGGTCGCCGGGTCGCCCTCTACCGGATCGGGCTCGCACCCGACCCCGCCCGGAGCGTCGCCTCGTTCGGCGGCCGTCGCTAGTGCAGGGCAGTCGGGGCGCGCTGGCGGGCCTCGCGCCCGCCGCGGTCCCCGCCTCACCCGCGATCGACGTCGCACCGCCCGTCACGCCGAACCTCGTCCGCGCACGAGCGATCGCAGGAACGGGTCGCGTCGGCCGCAACGCCCTCGAGACGCTCCTCTTCCGCGGCCTCTCGACCCCGGTGGCGCTCGTGCTCGTCGTGCTCCAGAGCCGCCTGCTCGAGCCTGCCGGACGCGGCACGTTCGTGCTCGTCGTCCTCAGCGTGACGATCGGCTCGCGCCTGCTCGGTCAGCTCGGGATCGCCGTCACGGCCAGGCTGCGGGCCGCCGACGTCGAGTTGCGGCTACTCGTGCACCGCGCGTTCGCGCTCGCGGTGCTCGTCGGCCTCGCCGCCTGCGCGCCGATCGTCGCCTGGAGCGTGGCCGCCGGCGACATCGGGCTCGAGCTCGGCCTCGCGGCGGCACTCGCGCTCGTCCCCAACATCCTCTGGCAGACGGTCTCGGGAGTCCTGCTCGGCGTGTCGCAGCTTCGCCTCTGGAACGTGATCCAGCTGCTGCCGCCGGTGCTCACGCTCGTGGGCATGCTGGTGCTCGTTGTCGGGCTCGACGGCGGCGTGCGGGGCGCGATCGCAGCCTGGGCCCTCGCCCACCTCCTGACTGCCGCATTCGC
>JACCZA010000093.1 GCA_013696185.1 Actinomycetota bacterium | reverse complement strand
GCCGAGATCGAGAACACCGACTCGGACTTCGACCGCGAGAAGCTGAACGAGCGGCTCGCCAAGCTCGCCGGCGGCGTCGCCGTCGTCAAGGTCGGCGCGGCCACCGAGACGGAGATGAAGGAGAAGAAGCACCGCGTCGAGGACGCCCTGCAGGCCACCCGGGCGGCCGTCGAGGAGGGCATCGTGCCCGGCGGGGGCGTCGCGCTCCTGAACGCCGTGCAGGCGATCAAGCTCGACGAGCTCGAGGGCGACGAGCGCACGGGCGCGTCGATCATCGCGCGGGCGCTCGAGGAGCCGATCAGGCAGCTGTCCAACAACGCGGGGCTCGAGGGCTCCGTCGTCGTGAACAGCATCCGCGAGCAGGCGAAGGGCTTCGGCCTGAACGTCGACACCGGCGAGTACGAGGACCTGGTCGCCGCCGGGATCATCGACCCGACGATGGTGACCCGCTCGGCGCTGCAGAACGCCGCGTCGATCGCGAAGAACATCCTCACCACCGAGGCGATCGTCGCCGAGGCGCCCGAGAAGGCCGGAGCCGGGGCAGGCATGCCCGGCGGCATGGGCGACATGGGCGGGATGATGTAACCAGGCAGGCCCAGCCTGCTGGTCTCCGCTAGTCCAGGAGGCCGGTCTTCGGACCGGCCTCCTTTTTCGTCACAGAGCGCTAGAAGCCGTAGCGCTCCTCCTGCCGGTAGTCGGCCTCGTTGTGGTAGCCGTAACGCTCCCAGAAGCCCGGCTTGTCGTGGCTCGAGAGCTCGATTCCGCGCAGCCACTTGGCGCTCTTCCAGAAGTACTTGCGCGGCACGATCAGCCGCAACGGCCAGCCGTGGTCCGGGGTGAGCGGCTCGCCGTCTGCCTCGTAGGCGAGTAACGCCTGCTCGTCCTCGAGGAAGCTCAGGGGGACGTTCGACGTGAACTCCCCCTCGGCGTGGGCGACGACGAAGCGCGCGCCCGGTCTCGGGCGAACGCGGCCGGCGAGCTCGCTCCAGGGGACGCCGCGGAAGGTCGCGTCGAAGCGGCTCCAGCGCGTGACGCAGTGGATGTCGAGCGTGACCTCCCTGCTCGGCAGCGCGCGCAGCTCGTCCCAGCTCAGGCGCAGCGGCTGCTCGACCTCGCCGAAGACGCGGAAGTCCCACGTCGCGAGGTCGGTGCTCGGGACGCCGCCCGCGTGCAGCACCGGCCACTTGTCGGTCAGGTACTGGCCCGGCGGCAGGCGCGCGGGATCGAGCCCCCGCTCGGCCAGTTTCGCCTCTGCCTTCGACCGGAAGAGCGGCACCGCGACCTACACTAGCGAGCGTGGCAGCGACGACGACGACCCCCGTCTCGGCGCGGCGCCCGCGCTCGTTCGTCCGCGTGGCAGGCCCCGACGCGGAGGCGCTGCTGCAGCGGCTCGTCTCGAACGACGTCGCCGCGCTCGGCGTCGGGGAGAGCTGCGAGGCGCTCCTCCTGACGCCCAAGGCACGGGTGATCGCGCCGCTGCGGATCGTGCGCCGCGATGAGCAGGACTTCCTCCTCCTGAGCGAGCCCGAGCTGGGCGAGCGGGTGCGCTCGCACCTGCGCCGGCTGCGGCTTGCCTCCCGGGCGGAGGTGGAGGCGGAGGAGCACGAGTCCCACGTCCTCCTCGGGGAGTGTGTCGAGACTTCCGTCTCTGCGCTTCGCATCCCGGTCTCCGACTACGGCGTGCCCGCCGTCGAGGTGATCGGAGCCGCACCACCCCCGGCTGAGACGCAGGAGCTGACCGAGGACGAGCTCGAGCTCCTGCGCATCGAGGCGGGAACGCCGCGCTACGGCCGCGAGATCGACGAGCGCGTCCTGCCGGCCGAGGCGGGGCTCGTCGAGCGGTCGGTCAGCTTCACGAAGGGCTGCTATCCGGGCCAGGAGCCGATCGCTCGGCTGCACCACCGCGGCCACGCGAACCGGAGGCTGCGCGTGCTCGAGCTCGACGCGGAGGAGCCGCCCGCCTACGACGCCGAGGTGCGCAGCGGCGAGCGCGTGGTCGGCCGCGTGACGAGTGTGGCGCGGCGCGAGGACGGGCGCCTCGTCGGCCTCGCCTACGTGCGCGTCGACGTGCCCGCCGACGCGGAGTTGACGGTCGGCGGCGCTCCGGCCCGCCAGCTCCGCTAGCCCAACCACCGCTACACTGCGGCTCCCGCGCCCGTAGCTCAGGGGATAGAGCGCTGCCCTGCGGAGGCAGAGGTCGCAAGTTCGAATCTTGCCGGGCGCATCGCAAAAGAGCCTGCACAGACGGCCTTTCTCTCATAGCGGCATCGCGGTCTTCAGTTGGCCGTGTCCGAAAAATGTCCGTTCGCTAAAGAAATCCGGGCGTCGAAGGCGTCCAAGAGCCCGAGCTCATAGTCGTCGGCATCCGGTGCGAGATGGCCGTAGGTCTGGTCGATCATCTCGAGCGAGGTCCCCATCCGGCGCGCAAGCGCGAACAGTGAGACACCGGCCGCGATCGAGAACGTTGCGTATGTGTGCCTCAGGTCGTAGGGCCTGCGATACTCGAGACCCGCTGCTCGGAGCGCCGGCTTCCAGTGCCGGACGCGCAGGTTGTGGAGGTCGAGGTGGCCGCCTCGCGGGCCAGGGAAGACGAGGGGAGTGTCGACCCGAGGCGGCATGGCGTCCAGGACTTCGAGCACACGCCGGCGGAGCGGAACTCGACGCCGTGACCGGTTCGTCTTCGGGTGCTCCCTGACGCGGCCGTTCGTGTAGACGCGCTGGACGCTGACGATGCGCCGGTCGCGGTCGACGTCGCGGCGCTCGAGTGCGATCCATTCTTCGGGCCTCAGTCCGGTGCCTGCTGCGAATGTGGTGATTGCCCTGTAGTGCGGAGGGAGCTCGGCGGCGACGGCCTCGATCTCGGGCCACGTGAAGATCTTCATCTCGCTGTGCTTTGGCGCGGGGTTTGGAATCGCCGAAGCCGGGTTCTCGTAGATGTAGTGGCAGCGGACGCCGTACCTCAGCACTTGTCGGAGCGCCCGATGGATGTAGTGCGCAGAGCCGGACGGGAGCCGCTTCCGCCACGCGCCGATCTCGGCCGGGCGCAATCTGTCGATCCGTGTTGTCCCGAACGCGTCGACGGCATGTTGAAGCCGATAGCGAAGAGTCTCGATCGTGATGTCCTCGGCGACGTGCTGTCCGAGATACTCCGAGACGAGTGCCTCCAGGCGAGGAGGTTCTGCGCCGTAGCCGTCACCTCGTGCAAGCCGTCCGAGAGCCTCGGTGAGCGCCGCGCGAGCCTCGCCCTTCGTCCCGAATCCGCCCTTCTGCGGTCGCCTTCCGTCAGGGATCCGATACCGATAGGCCCAGCTCCGTCCGAGCTTGTACACCTGTCCGTTCTGCACGTGCGCTCACTCCTTCAGGCTTGGTGAAGCTGACGATTCAGCGTAGGACCGACGCGGCAGCGCTGCAAGAAGCCCTCCCAGTCCGACCAGAGGAAGCGCACCGGGCCGCCCTTCCTCCCGAAGCGGTAGCCGGGAACATCGCCCGCCTCGAATCGGTCGAGCACCCAGTCGGCGGAAAAGCCCAGCCGTTCGGCTATCTCGCTCGCAGTGAGAAGACGGACTTCACGTATTCTAGAGTCACTGTCGATTCGTGAAGCATATATGCTTCGCAGGACGGATGCAAAACGGGAGCGTTAGGATGAGGCGATGCGGAGCGGCTGGTTGATTCGGGAAGCGCGCTTGCGGGCGGGGCTGACGCAGACGGAGCTGGCGGAGCGGACCGGCCGGGACCGCGCCGTGATCGCGCGCTGGGAACAAGAGGCGGTGGCGCCGAGCATGGAGACACTGGTCGAGATCGTGCGCGCCTGCGGTTTCGACCTACCGCTGGTTCTCGT
>JACCZA010000048.1 GCA_013696185.1 Actinomycetota bacterium | reverse complement strand
CGTCGAAGCCGGGGTAGAGCAGGACGTCGAAGTGCATGGCCGACAGGCTGCCTGTCGGGGGCCTCGTCGTCCAGTGGCGACATGGCCGCGCCTGGTTGCGGCCAGGTGCGCCGGGGGTACGACACTGGTTCCCGCCGTCCACCAGAGGAGCCACCACCACCATGGGCACCCGCAGCGCCAGCCAAGGCATCTTGTCCGACGACAAGGCAGCTCCGCGTGAGGAGATCGTCGAGCTGCTCAAGCAGGCCTACTTCGGCGAGCTCGAGACCGTCATCAACTACGTCACGAACTCCACGAACCCCGACGGGCTTCGTGCTCAGGAGGTCAAGGAGTCCCTCGCCGAAGACGTCCAGGAGGAGCTCGCCCACGCGCAGCAATTCGCCGCGCGCATCAAGGAGCTCTACGGCGTCGTGCCGTCGTCGGTCGACTTCGTCGCCCAGCAGCAGGCGCTCGCGCCGCCGGCCGAGCAGACCGACCTCGTCCACGTCGTCAAGGGCGTCATCGAGGCCGAGACCTCGGCGATCGAGCTCTACAACCAGATCATCGAGGTCACCGAGGGCGTCGACCCGGTCACCAACGACATGGTGATCGCGATCCTCCGCGACGAGGAGGGTCACCGCCGTCTGTTCGAGGGCTTCCTGCGCGAGCTCGAGCCGGAGAGCCGCTCTTAGATGGGTCGTTCCACGAGGCGGTCCCGGTCGGCACCGAATCCGTGGAACGACCTCATCTAGGTCCCTGGAGTCCCGAGCGGGGTCTCCCCGAGCTGCTCGAGCAGCTCGCGCACCGAGCTGAAAACGGCCTGCGCGCCTGCCTCGAGCAGCTCGGCCTCGCTGTAGCCGCCCGTGAGCACGGCCAGGGTCGGGATGCCTGCGCGCTTGGCCGCCTCGACGTCCCAGACGGAATCGCCGATCAGGATCGCGTCTTGCTCACCCTCGGCCTTCGCCATGGCCGTCTGCACGAGGTCGGGGGCCGGTTTGGTGTTCTCGACGTCGCCGGCCGTGGTCCAGGAGTCCACGAGCCCGCGGGCGCCGAGCAGCGTCAGGTAGTGGTCGACCTCCTCGGGCTTGGCGCTGGAGGCCATGACGACGGCGTGGTCGGCCCGCTTGAGGGCGAGCACGAGGTCGCGAGCCCCGTCGAGCGGCTGGACCTCGTCGATCACGGAGAAGTAGTGCTCCGCCTCGCTCGCCCGGATGGCCTCCCCCGAGCGCTCCTCGGCCTCCTCGTCGATCAAGTGGGCGACCATGAGATCGCCGCCCAGCCCGATCGCGCGATGGATGCGCGAGAGCGGAAGCACGTAGCCGTGGTCGCGCGCCGCGCGGAACCACGAGAGCGCGTGCTGGTAGTTCGAGTCGACAAGGGTCCCGTCGATGTCCAGGATCGCCCTCATGGGATCCTCGGGGTGCGCGTGAGCATGACTCCTCGGTGCCCGGGGCACGCCGGGGTGAGTCCCCGAGCGCGTCCGAGTCAGACGCCCTCGCGCACCCGGTCGGTCAGCTCCAGCGGGTGGACGCACAGGCCGCCGCGCCCCGGGCAGCCGGCGCACAGGCCGACGTGCGGCTCGGCGCTCACGGGGAAGCGGCCGTCGAGGACCGGGGCGGCGCGGGCGAGCACCCGCTTCCACAGCGCGGGGAGGTCGGCCGGGGTGAAGCGCGCGCCGACGACGACTTCGGGCGCTTCCAGGAACGCGTAAGCGACCTCGACCGCAGGGGCGCCGGAGGCGAGGACCGCTACGGCGTAGACCGCCTGCTGGACCGCGTAGGCGCTCGCGACGAGCTCGGCCGGCTCGCGCTCGCCGAGCCGGTCCGTCTTCCAGTCGACCACGAGCACCTCGCCGCCGGGCTCGTCGGCGAGGACGTCGACGACGCCGTTGAGCAGCGGCCCGGTCGGGTCGCCGGGAAGGAGCGGGAAGGCGAAGGCGTGCTCGCGCCGCACCCACGAGGCGGCCCTGAGGCGCGCGTGCACGCCGGAGGCGGCGAAGGACTCCACCAGCGCGATCAGGTCGGCGATCTCGGCGTCGGCCAGGTCGAGGCCGTGCCCGGCGGCCACCTCGACGACCTCCTGCCGCCCGGGCAGCGGCGCGCCGGGTGCGAGGTCGAGATGCTCGAGCAGCTCGTGGGCGAGCGTCCCGCGCACCCGAGCCTCCAACCCGGCCGGCTCGGCGACGATGCCGGGAGGCGGCTCCTGCTCTGGAAGCCCGAGCACCCGCTCGAGGTAGAAGCGGTACGAGCAGGCCGCGTAGCGGGCCAGCCCGGAGTACGAGAGCGCGCGGACCGGCCGCGGG
>JACCZA010000047.1 GCA_013696185.1 Actinomycetota bacterium | reverse complement strand
TCGTGGCGCCCAGGGGCCGGCGCAGGCGCTCGACTGGCTCGGGGAGGCGGCCCGCGCGCTCGACGCGGCGCACCGCCACGGCGTCGTGCACAGGGACGTGAAGCCGGCGAACCTCCTGCTCGACCGGGGCGGGGAGCTGCACGTCGTGGACTTCGGCATCGCCAGCGCGGCGGGCCTCGACTCGTTCACGAAGCCCGGCACGGTGCTCGGTACCGCCGGCTACCTCTCCCCCGAGCAGGCCCAGGGCGCGCAGACGACGCCGGCGAGCGACCGCTACGCGCTGGGAGTGGTCGCCTTCGAGCTGCTCGCCGGCACCCGCCCGTTCGAGCGCGAGTCACCCACCGCCGAGGCGATGGCGCACGTGAGCGCGCTTGTCCCCGCGATCTCTAGCCGCCGCCCCTCGCTGCCGCCGGAGCTCGACCGGGTGTTCGAGCGCGCGCTCGCCAAGGAGCCCGAGGAGCGCTATCCCTCGTGCGCCGAGTTCGTCAGCGCCCTGCGCGCCGCGCTCGCGGAGGCCGCGGGCGCCACGATGCCCCTCGCGCCTGTCGACCCGCCGACCGGTCGACGCGCCGCGGAGCCGGAACGGCGCTCTCCGCCGGTGCCGGTGTCGCTGAGGCGCTCCCGGCGACGCTGGCCGATCCTGCTCGCCGGCCTGCTGGCGGCCGGCGCCGGCGGCGTCGCCCTCGCCGCGGCCCTCACGAGCGGCGACGACACGGATCGGGTCGCGACGCCGGAATCGTCGCATCCGGTCGCCTCCACCACCCGCGCCAAGGCGCCACGACCGACGACGCGCATCGTCGTCGTGACGCAGCCCGGTACGACGGAGCAGGTGACGGTGACGGTCGCCCCGCCCTCCACCGAGCCGCCGGCGCCCACGACCTCCGAGGTCCCGTCCGAGCCCGCAGACACGGAGACGGCCGAAGAGGAGACGGCCTCCGTGAGCACCGGCTCCGCCCGTGACGGCGTCAGGCTGACCGACGAGTCGACGGGCCTGATCAGACGGGGCCGCTACAGCGAGGCCCTACCGCTCGCGCAGAGTGCGCTCGCCTCGCTGCAGGGGTCGGGCCAGCTCTACGAGGCCTACGCCAACTACAACGTGGGCAAGTCACTGCTCGGGGTCGGGCGCTGTGCCGAGGCCCTCCCGTTCCTCGACTGCTCAGAGGCGATCCAGGGGCGCCGCGCGGAGATCACGCGCGACCGGGCGGCCGCACAGCGCTGCGCCTGACGAGGTTCCTCGCGGAAGCGACTAGGCCAGGCGGTGGGCGTACTGCTGCTCGTAGTAGGCGCGGTACTCGCCGCTCCTGAGCGGCTCCCACCACGCGCGGTTCTCCGCGTACCACTCGACGGTCGCGGCCAGGCCCTCCTCGAACGCCGCCGCGGCGCTCCAGCCGAGCGCGCGGAGCTTGGCCGTGTCGAGCGCGTAGCGTCGATCGTGCCCGGGGCGATCCTCCACGTGGCGGAGCAGGCCCTCGTCGGCGCCGGTCAGCTCGAGGATGCGCGCCGCCACGTCGAGGTTCTCCCGCTCCTCGCCGCCAACGTTGTAGGCCTCGCCGGGCCGGCCCTCGCGCAGGACGAGCTCGATCGCGGCGCAGTGATCCTCGACGTGGAGCCACTCGCGGCGCTGGCGCCCGTCGCCGTAGAGCGGGAGCGGCTCGCCCTCGAGCGCGTTCGTGGCGAAGAGGGGGATCAGCTTCTCGGGGTACTGGTTCGGCCCGTAGGTGTTCGCGCCGCGGGTGATCGAGGCGTCGACCCCGTACGTGCGCACGTACGCGAGCACCTGCAGGTCGCCGCCGGCCTTCGACGCGCTGTAGGGGCTCGACGGGCGCAGCGGGTCGCCTTCGCGCGAGCGCCCTCCGTCCTCGAGGTCGCCGTAGACCTCGTCCGTAGAGACCTGCACGAGCCGGATGTCCGCGCGCCGCGCCCGGTCGAGCAGCACCTGCGTGCCCGCGACGTCGGTCTGGATGAAGTCGGCCGGGCCGAGGATCGAGCGGTCGACGTGCGTCTCGGCGGCGAAGTTGACGATCGCCTCGCAGCCCTGCACCGCCTCCTCGACGGCATGGGGATCGCAGATGTCCGCGGCGTGGAACTCGGCGCCGACCCCCTCGAGGTTCGCCCGGTTGCCCGAGTAGGTCAGCTTGTCGAGCACGACTGCCTCGTCGCCCGCGCGGACGAGGCGCTTGACGAAGTGCGAGCCGATGAAGCCCGCGCCCCCGGTGACGAGTACGCGCACCGGAGCGGCCCTCTAGGCGTCCTCGGCGAGCGTCATGCGCCGGACGGGGACATCGAAGCGCGCGAGCGCCCGCTCGGCGCTGCCCTGCTCGAGCCAGCTCGCGTCCTTGCCGGGACGCGTGACGATCACGATCTCGTCGGCGGGAAAGGTGGCGAGGGCGTCCTCGATCGCCTGGATCGGGTCGGAGTCGCCCACCTCGGTCTCGACGGCGTCCCCGGGCAGCGCCTCGGCGACGCGATCGGCAGTCTGCTCGGCCTCGCCGCGGGCGTCGTCCTCCGCGTTCGTCAGCCACTGCAGCGGCGACAGCTTCACGGCCGGGGCGACGACGCGGACGTTGACCTCCTCGCCGCGGGCGGCCTCCCGTACCTGTCGCAGGATGGGCTCGGTGTCGGACGCGACGGTCGTGAGGACGAGGACGTTACGGGCCACGGTGGGTTTTGTATCAGGATCCCAGGCGGTCCAGACACGCGCGCAGCCCCTCGCGCCAGTGAGGCAGGCTCGGCGCGTCCGCTCGCTCGCTGCGGAGCACCGAGCACGCAGGCCGGGGGGCACGTGCGCCGAGCTCCCCGCTCGAGATGCGCCGGACGCGGCACGCGAGGCCCGCCTCCTCGAAGATCGCGTCGGCGAAGTCGGCCCAGGTGCAGTCGCCGGCCGCGGCGAGGTGCCAGATGCCGAAGGGCAGCTCGACGAGCTCGCGCGTGGCGGCGGCGAGGTGTCGCACGTAGGTCGGACAGCCGCGCTGGTCGTCGACGACCGCGACCTCGTCCCGCTCCTCGCCGAGGCGGAGCATGGTCAGGAGGAAGTTGCGCCCCGTCTCGCCGAACGACCAGGAGGTGCGAGCGATCCAGGCGCGGTCTCCGGCGGCCGCCTCGCCGTGGAGCTTCGAGCGACCGTAGGCCGAGAGCGGGTTCGGGCTGTCGGACTCGACGTAGGGCGCGCCCTTGCGCCCGTCGAAGACGTAGTCGGTCGAGTAGTAGACGAGCGGCGCGCCCAGGGCGGCAGCGTTCGCCGTGCCGCCGACGTTGACCGCGGCCGCACCCTGCGGGTCGTCCTCGGCGCCGTCCACGTTCGTCCAGGCCGCGGTGTGCAGCACCAGGTCGGGTGCCTCGACGAGAGGGGAAGGATTCGCCACGTCCCACTCCGCCCGCGTCAGCGCGACGACCTCGTCGTCTCCGAACTCCTCGACGAGCGCACGGCCGAGCTGGCCGCCGGCGCCCGTCACGAGCAGGCGGCGGCGTCTCGCTCGGAGAGGATCGGTGACGGCGTGCTCCAGAGGTGACGGACGCGCGGATCGGCCCAGCAGAGGCCGTGCTCGTCGGGGTCGGAGGGGTCGTACTCCTCGGTCACGTGATAGGTGAAGAGCACGTCGGTGAGCGCCTCGAAGCCGTGCGCGTGGTGGCCCGGCACGTAGACGGCGACGGGGTTCTCGTCGCCGATGTCGAGCGTGAACGCCTCCCCGCTCGTCCGGTCGAGCACGACGACGCGGGCGGTGCCGGCGATGCACGCGAACAGGTCGTCCTGACCCCGCTCGTGGTAGTGGAGCCCCCGGATCACGCCGCGCCGGGAGAAGGACACGTTCGTCTGCCGGGTCGGCTTCGACAGGAGCGACTCGCGGTGGAGCTCGGAGAACCAGCCCCGCTCGTCGCTGAAGCGCTGCAGCGGCAGCACGCGGACGCCCTCGACCATCGCTCTCAGGCCTCCCTGTTCACGCCGTGCGCGCGTACGAAGTCGTTGACCGCGTAGTAGGCGTCGATCGACTCGCCGGCGTCGCCCCAGAAGCCCTCGAGCACGTCGTACTCCATCCGGCCCTTGGAGACGAACCAGTTGTTGACGTCCGTGATCTCGAGCTCTCCTCGGCCGGAGGGCCGGAGGGTCGGTATCACCTCGAACACCTGCGCCGGATAGAAGTAGATGCCGGTGACCGCGAAGGTGCTGGGCGGGTCGTCGGGCTTCTCGAGGATTCGCGTGACGCGCCCGCCGCCGTCGAGCTCCGGCACGCCCAGGTGCCGCAGGTGCTCGGCCTCCTCGACCGGCGAGAGCAGGATGCGCGCGCCGTCCTCCTGGGCGAGGAAGTGCTCGACCGCCGGCAGCAGCGAGCGCTCGACCACGTTGTCGGCCAGCATCACGACCACGCGGTCCCCGTCGACGAAGCGCTCCGTCAGGCCGAGCGCCTCCGCGATCCCGCCCGGGCGCTCCTGATAGGCGTAGAAGAGCCGGTCGATGCCGTACTCGTGGCCGTTGCCGAGCAGCCGGAAGAACTCGCCGGCGTGCGTCCCTCCCGTGACGAGCATCAGCTCGGTGATGCCGCAGCGGACGAGCGCCTCGATCGCGTAGGTGACCATGGGGCGGTCGTACACGGGCAGCAGGTGCTTGTTCGTGATCCGCGTCAGGGGATGGAGGCGCGTACCGCTCCCGCCCGCCAGGATCACGCCCTTCATGCTCCCGCCGGCCATCCGCGGGGATCGTACTTCGTGATAGAAGGCGGGCATGGCAGACGACCGCGAGCACGAGGTGCAGCACGACCCGCAGGTGCTCGAGGGCGACGACGAGCTGCCGCGCCAGCCGGCACCGCCGCTCGACCCCTACACGCCCGAGCCGGGCCCCACGCCGGGCGATCGGCGCGCGTTCCGCGTCCTGCGCCTCGCGGCGATCCCCATCCTGATCGTCGTCGCGATCGTCGTCATCGCGGCGCTGCGCTAGCGCCCGCGCTACTTCCCTGCCGGCCGCAGGGCCGGCCGGGAACGCTCCAGGAGCGGCGAGGGCCTGACGCGCACGAGCCGCGCGACCGGTGCCGGGAGCCACCAGTTCCACCTGCCGAAGAGCTTCATCGCACTCGGCACGAGCAGGGCGCGCACGATCGTGACGTCGATCAGGATGGCCGCGGCGAGCCCGAAGCCGAACTGCTGCAGGCCGATGATCGAGCCGGCGACGAAGCCCATGAAGGCGGCGAACATGATCAGCCCGGCGGCGGTCACGATCCGGCCCGTCTTGGCGAGACCATCGGCCACCGCATCCTCGTTCGGCCGCCCCGCGTCCCACTCCTCGCGCATCCTGCTGACGAGGAACACCTCGTAGTCCATCGAGAGCCCGAAGACCATCGCGAAGACGAACACCGGGATCCAGCCCTCGATCTGGTCGAAGGTCTCGAGCCCGACGACCTGGCCGGCACCGAGCTTGAACACGATCACGAGCAGCCCGTAGGCCGCGCCGATCGAGAGCAGGTTGAGCAGGATCGCCTTCAGCGGCAGGATCACGGAGCGGAAGGCGCGCAGCAGCAGGACGTACGTGAGGACGAGCACCGCGAGCACGAGCCACGGGAAGGCGCCGTAGGTGAGCGCCAGGAAGTCGACGCCGCTCGGCGGCCCGCCGCCGGCGTAGACCTCGGCGCCGTGGGGGAAGTCCGCGCCCGGGACGATGTCTCCCCGCAGCCGCCCGACGAAGTCGAGCGCCGGGCGCTGCCCGTACTCGCTGCGCCCGATCACCTCGATGTTCAGGTAGCGGCCGGTGGGGTCGACGAACTGCCGGCCCTGACCGAAACGGACGGCGGCGACCTCGCGATCGGCCCGCAGGTTCCTGCTCAGCCGCCCGACGGCGTCCCGGATCCGCGGGTCGCGCGCGCCGCCTGCGCGGCCGGTGTCGACGAGGATCGCGGTCGGCGCGAGCGCACCCTCGCCCACCGCCTCGGCGATCACGTTGAGCCCGCGCACGCCCTCGAGGTCCTGCGGGATCCCGCGGTTGGAGCCGGGGCCCACCTCGAGCGCGAAGACCGGGACGGCGAGCGCGAGCAGGAGCGTGATCGTGGCTGCGGCGAACAGCGCCGGACGGCGCATGATCGCGTGCGCGAGTCGCCACCAGGCGTTGTCCTCGGCGTCGCGGCGTGCGGCGAGCGAGCGCGGGATCAGCCGCACGCGGTCGAGCGGGCCGGCGAGCAGGTAGAGGAGCACGGGGAGCAGCGTGAGCGCGCAGACGACCGAGACTGCCGGGATGATCAGGCCGCCCAGGCCGAAGCCCCGCATGAAGGGCAGCGGCATGAACAGCATCAGCGCGAGACCGATCGCGACGGCGGTGCCGCTGAAGACGACGGCCCGGCCCGCCGTCTGCATCGTGCGCACGAGCGCGTCGGTCTTCGAGCCGCCGGCGCGCAGCTCCTCGCGGTAGCGGTAGACGACGAGCAGCGAGTAGTCGACAGCGATCCCGAACCCGATCAGCATGACGAGGTTCTGCAGGTACGTCGTCAGCTCCATGAAGTTGGCGAAGATCCAGATGATCCCGAGCGTGGCGGGGATCGCGGCGGCGGCGAAGAGGAACGGCACGAGGAACGCCAGCGAGCCGAAAACGAACATGAGGATCACGAGGGCGATCGGGATGGCGATGTAGAGCTCGCCGACCTTGAGGTCGCGCGCGAACACGGGGTCGAGATCGTGCTCGATTGCCGCCTGACCGCTCAGGAAGACCTCCGCGCCGGCAATCGCGCCGACGGCCTCGCGCATGTCGTCGGTGTGGAGCTTCGCGTCCGCGGGCTCGAGGTTCGAGACGATCGTCGCGGTGACGACCGCGTCGGACACCGGCTGCACGCCGGCCACCCGGCTCGTCGGCAGGCGACTCGCGGCGCGCGCGGCCGCCTCGCGCACCTCGGGCACAAGGGTCTCGGCGCTGCCGGCCCGACCCCGCACGACGAGCGAGAAGGATCCGGTCGACGTCTGCCCGAAGTGCTCTTCGAGCAGCTTCTCGGCGCGAGCCGTGTCGGTTCCCGGCAGGGTGAAGCGGTTCGTCAGCAGGTCGCTGAGCCCGCTCATCGCGACGGCCGAGGCGGCGAAGATCGCGAGCCAGACCGCGAGCACGATCCAGCGCAGACGGATGATCTGACGTGTCCAGCGTTCCATCGCGTGGCCCCTGCGGGTCAATGGTGCCGGATCCGCGGGCACTCGTGTCGACCGAGGCGACGAAGCGGGCAGACGCCGCTCCTCGGTCCCCGACGCAGGCTAAGGTTCAGCACCCCACGAAAGGACTCGCACCATGGCGCACACGAGGGACAGGATCGGCGACGTGAAGCCGTACGTCGAGCGGGCGATGAAGGACGAGGATCTGCGGGACAACGTCCTCACGGCGTTCGCGGCCGCGCGCGAGGTCTACAACGAGCTGCTGGGCGACCGCGGCGTCACCGGCATCGCCTCCCGCGTCGCCTCGAGCAAGGACGTGCAGGGCAACCTGCGCACGGCCGTGGAGGAGCTGCGCGAGGCGTCCGACCGGCTACAGGGGCGCGAGGATCACGGCGGTCGCAACACGTTCTTGCTCGTGACCGGGATCACGCTCGGACTCCTCTTCAATCCGATGACCGGCCCCGCCACGCGCAAGTGGGTCAAGGACAAGATCTTCGGTCCGAGCGACGAGTTCACCTACGGCGGTAACTCCTCCTCGGGTGGCCCGAGCAGGCCCGTCACGCCGCCGCCCGCGACGACGAGCCAGAGCTAGCTCGACCTGTTTCCGCCACGCGCGCCCGCCGCTCGCGCGGGCGCGCGTCGGCTGCCGTCCAGCGGCGGCGTAGCCTCCGTCGAGATCGTCCCGGCGAGCGCGCTGCCGAGCGAACCGGGGTCGAGGCCGCTCGCGCTTGAGATGTCCGAGGACGAGAGCAGGTAGGCGCCCGGCTGCGGAGCCCGGCTGACGCCGCGGGGCACCCAGCTCCCGCCACCGACGAGACGCACGTCCTCGAGCCGGCGCCAGCCGATCAGGTACGGATAGGGGTCGATCACGCCGTCGTAGCCGAGGCCGAGCAGCGAGACGGGGTGGATCTCGAAGTGGACGTGCGGCGGTGTCAGCTCGGCATCGCCGGTGTTCCCCACGAAGCCCACGACGTCACCGGCCTCGACCCGCGCCCCGTCGATCGCGAGCGGCGAGAAGGCCGAGAGGTGCGCGTAGTAGAACTCGTTCCCGTCCCCGTCGCGCAACCAGAGGCGGTTGCCGCCGATGTCGTTCCACCCGACGGAGAACACCGTTCCCCGGGCGACGGCGAGGAGCGGCGTCCCGGACTGCGCGAACACGTCCTCGCCGTGGTGCCAGCCCACGACGGCACGCCCGGCGCCGAAGGTGCTCGTGAACGCCGCGAACGGATCGTGAACGGGGAAGACGTACCCGCCTTGCGTCAGGCGGGCCGTCACCGGAGGCGGCCGGCGGACGATCGGCGCCCTCGGCGCGCTTGGTGACCCGGCTCCCGGCTCGCGCGCGGGCCTCTTCCGAGCTGCCTTCCTCGGCTCGCGGCGGGACGCTCGCGGGGCAGC
>JACCZA010000375.1 GCA_013696185.1 Actinomycetota bacterium | reverse complement strand
GGGCACCGACGGCGCCGAGGTCGCCCTCTTCGCCGACCGCGCCACGGGCAAGGCGATCGTCGTCTGCGCTCTCGACAACCTCGGCAAGGGCGCCGCGGGCCAGGCGGTGCAGAACGCGAACCTCGCGCTCGGCCTCGACGAGACCCTCGGCCTCAGGCTCGCGGGCGTGGCGGTATGAGCGTCACCGCGGCCCGGGGCTTCTCCGCGAGCGGCGTCCACTGCGGCATCCGCAGGAGCGCGCCCGACCTGGCGCTCGTCCGCTGCCTCACCCGCGGCGTCGGCGCGGCGATGTGGACGGCGAACCGGGTGCAGGCAGCTCCGGTGAAGATCTCGCGCGAGCACCTCGAGCTCGCCGAGCCGCAGGCGGTCGTCCTCAACTCCGGTGTCGCGAACGCGGCGACCGGCATGCGCGGCGAGCTCGACGCGCGTGCGACCGCCGCCGAGGCGGCCCGCCTGCTCGAGCTCGACGCGGAGGAGGTGCTCGTGCTCTCGACGGGCGTGATCGGGCCGCGCCTGCCTCTGGGACGGCTGCTCCCGGGTCTCTCGCAGGCCGCCGCGGCGCTCACCGAGGAGGGAGGCGCCGCCGCGGCGCGGGCGATCCTCACGACCGACACGCGCACGAAGCAGGCCTGCGTGACGCGCGCCGGCTTCGTCGTCGGCGGCATGGCGAAGGGCTCCGGCATGATCCATCCGAGCCTCGCCACGATGCTCGCGGTGGTCACGACCGACTACCCGCTCGAGCCGGGCGAAGCCGCAGGCTTTCTACGGAGCGCGGTCGAGACGAGCTTCAACTCGATCTCCGTCGACGGCGAGTGCTCGACGAACGACGCGGTCGTCCTGCTCTCGAGCGGCGCGAGCGGCGCCCCGCGGGACGACGAGGCCTTCGCCGCAGCGCTGCACGAGGTCTGCGCCGACCTGGCGGGCCAGATCGTGGCGGACGGCGAGGGGGCCACGGTGCTGGCGGAGATCTCGGTCGGCGGGGCGGCGAGCACCGCGGAGGCCAAGGCGATCGCCCGCCGCATCGCCACCTCGCCGCTCGTGAAGACCGCGCTCTTCGGTCACGACGCGAACTGGGGCCGCGTGCTCGCCGCGGCAGGCTCGGCGCCGTCGAACGGCGGCTTCTGCCAGGTCGACCCGGACCGGCTGACGCTGCGCTACAACGGGCTGACGGTGCTCGACGCCGGGCGCCCCCAGGGCGGCGAGCCGGAGGTCGGCGGGCCGACGTGCACGATCGAGCTCGAGCTCGGTCTCGGCGACGGCCGCGCGAGCTACCTGACGAGCGACCTGTCCCTCGACTACGTCCGCATCAACGCGGACTACCGCTCGTGAGCGACGCCGTCCACAGGATCGTCGTCAAGTGCGGCGGCGCGGTCGCGGCCGACGCCGGGCGGCTCGTCCTCCCGCTCGTCCGGGCGGGGCACGAGGTTTGCGTCGTGCACGGTGCCGGCCCCCAGATCTCCGAGGAGATGCGGCGGTTCGGCATCCCCGTCCAGTTCGTGGGCGGCAGGCGCGTGACGAGCATCGCCGGGCTCGCTGTCGTCCGCTCCTCGCTCCATACAGTGAACCGCGCCCTCTGCGCCGCCCTCGGGCCTGCCGCCGAGGGGCTGATGGGGGACGAGATCGGCCTGCTCGCCGTCCAGCAGCCGGCGCTCGGCCTCGGCGGCGACCCGCTGCCGAGCCGCCCGCCCGCCGGCGAGGCCGCCCTCGCCGACGGCCGAATCCCGGTCGTCGCCCCGCTCGGCGTCGGCCCGCTCAACGTCAACGCCGACGAGGCGGCGGCCGCGCTGGCGGTCGGCCTCGAGGCGGACCGCCTCCTCTTCGTGAGCGACGTCCCCGGCGTGCTGCGCGACGGCGCCGTAATCGACCGGATCGGCGTCGGCGAAGCCGGCCGCCTGCTCGACGAGGGCCGGTTCCAGGGCGGAATCGTGCCGAAGCTACGGGCCGCGGTCACGGCCGCACGGAGCGGCATCGTCTCGGAGATCGGCGGGACGGCGGTGGTGCAGTGACCGTGTCGCCAACCAGCCCAAGTAACAAGTTGTTACGAGGTTCGGAGCGGCTCCTGCCCACGTA
>JACCZA010000360.1 GCA_013696185.1 Actinomycetota bacterium | reverse complement strand
GCCTCTACGTCCTCGCAGCCCTGTCGACCGGCCTGACGGTCTTCGTCGT
Organism: Actinomycetota bacterium; assembly: GCA_013696185.1. Classification (GTDB taxonomy): domain Bacteria; phylum Actinomycetota; class Thermoleophilia; order Gaiellales; family Gaiellaceae; genus JACCZA01. The sequence continues at coordinate 4,952 of JACCZA010000360.1, read as the reverse complement.
CTCGCCGTTTCTCTGGCTCGGGGGAGGGCGCAGCCTGTGGGTCGGGCCGATCGTTCCCGTGCTCGGCTCGCTCGACGTCACGACCGACGAGCTCGCGGTCGCGGCGCAGAACGGCCTGCGGTTGACCGCTCTCAGCCTGGCCTTTTCGGCCTACGCGCTCCTGCTCGACCACGATCGCCTCGTCGCCGCCGCCGGGCTCGCGCGCCGCTCCGCGCGGCTGCAGACGGCGAGCAGGAGCGCCGCGAGCGCGACGAGGGTGGCGACGTGCCCCGCGAGGAGCGCCGCCGCTCCGAGCGCCGCAAGCAGGATCGCGCCGGGGACCGCACCCAGTCTCACGGCAGCCCCGTGAAGCGGAAGCGGGCGAGTGTCGGGTCGCGCGCGAGGCGCGCGGGATCCCCCGCGAGGACGAACGTGTACGGCCCTCGAGGCGACGCGAGGCGTGCCCGGAAGTCCTTCCCGCCGCCGACGAGGAGGAGCGCGTTCCCGCCCTGCGGCACGGGCTCTTGCGACGGCTCGACCGTCGCGGCGCCGATCAGCTTGCCGAGCGTGCGCGCCGCACCGGCCTGCGACGGCTGCTCGAAACGCACGTGCGCGGGCCGGCGCTCACCGTCGTAGCCGTGCAGGAACGGCTCGGGAAACGCGCCCACGACGACGCCGATCTCGGGCTCCCCCGTCCAGCGCCGGTAGTCCCACCAGGCGATCTCGCCGTCTCGAAGCCGGTAGTCGGTCGCACCGCGGTCAGCCTCCACGCCGTTCACGAAGTAGAACCAGTCGCGCTCCTGCGAGCCCTCGAGCCCGTCGATCGCCTCGACGAAGCGCCCGCCGAAGCCGGTCTCGACCTCCGCCTCCCGGCGGAGCGCCTGCATGACGGTCACGCCCGCGGGCACCTCGCCCTGGAAGAGCACCCTCGCCCCCCGGTCTCGCGTGATCCAGAGCGACGCCGTGCCCTCCTCCCCGCCGGCGCCGCAGCCGGCGAGGAGGAGGGCGCCGAGGAGCGGGCGGATCACTGCACGGCGTTCGAGCGGACCGTGCCCGCGAGCGTCGCCCGCACCAGCCCGCGATGCGTGCCGACACAGGCCCGCCCGCCCCGGGCGACGACGCGGCGGCCGTCGACCGCGAGCGTCGCCCCGGCTGCGGCCGTCCGCGCGCCCTTGTCGTCCTGCCGGAAGACGCGGTAGCAATTCCCCCCGTCACGGCGCAGGTCGAGCGTGGTCTGGCCTGCGCCCGACGCGTCGAAAGTCGCGTAGTACCAGAGGACGACGTCGCCGTCTGCGAGCTTGTACGCATCCGCGCCCACCGGTGGGGAGATGCCGTTCACCTTGTAGACCCAGCCGCTCGTCCCCGCGCTCGGGAAGCGGCCGATCTGGTCGACGAAAGGCCCGAACGAGGTCTGCGTCACGTGGATGTAGAACTCGGCACCGAGGCTCGCCTTGTCGAGCGCCTCGAGGGCGTTCGCGGCCTCGACACGCGGGGGTGCCGCCCCGAAGATCGTCCGGGTCACGCCTTCGACACGGATCTGGACAGAAGCCGCGAGGGCGGCGGTCGGCAAGAGGGCGACGGCGAGAGCTGCCAGCCCGAGGGCAAGGGCACGTCTGAACACGAATCCTCCTTCCGCGAGGGGTTCGAGCGTGGACGGCGGGCGGCAGGTTTTCTGACTCGGGGCGCCCTCCACGCCGCCTTCCCAGCCCGCAGGCCAGTGGCGTTCGGCGCGAAGCGTCTCCCCTCACAGCGGCGGGACCGTCCCGGACTCGCACCGGGTTCCCTCACCGCTCACCGGTATGTAGGAGAGCGACCCTATCATCGTGCGGTGCCCGCGAACCGCCTCGCGTCGACGTGGCTGCCGGTCGTCGTCTGGGCCGGCGTCATCTTCGCGCTCTCGTCGGTGCCGAGCCTCTCCTCCGGCCTCGGCTCGTGGGACGTCGCCCTGCGCAAGCTCGCGCACGTCTCGGAGTACGCGGTGCTCGGCGCGCTGCTGAGGCGTGGGCTGCCCGCCGGTCCGGCAGTGCTCGCGGGCGTGCTCTACGCCGTGAGCGACGAGCTGCACCAGACGTTCGTCCCGGGGCGCCACGGCGCGCCGCTCGATGTGACGATCGACGGGTTCGGCATCGTGATCGGCGTGCTGCTCGTGCAGCGGGCACGCAGATGAGCGCGGTTGCGCTCGACCTCGACGGCGTGCTCGGCGACACGAGGCAGCTCTGGCAGGACTGGCTCGCCGACGCCGCCAGGCGGTTCGCGTCGATCGCCGAGCTCGACCTCGCGGCCCTGCCTGAGGACCGGGGCGAGGCGGCGGCCGAGCTCGACCGCTGGTCCGAGGCCGGGATCGGCGACTGGCGCGCCGGCCTCGAGCGCTTCGCCTCGGAGCGGGCCCCGGTGTACCTCCGCCCCGACGCGGAGGCGAGCGCGGCGCTGAGGCGGCTCGCAGGCCGTGGCCTGCGGCTCGGCGCCTTCACCGACGCGCCCGAGCCGCTCGCGCGCGTGGCCGTCTCGCAGCTCGGCGCTACTCGGCGGCTCGAGGCGCTCGAGGCCGGCGCGGGCGCCCTCGAGCGCCTGCTGGCGAGACTCGGCTGGGACGCGCCGGTGCTGCGAAGTCGCGCCGAGCTCCTCGTTCTCTAGGATGGGCCAGATGGAGCGGCCACGGCAGGACGTCTCCGATCGCCAGCTGGAGGCGGTGCTCCAGCGGCTCGATCGCCTGTGCGACGAGGTGCACTCCCTGAACAGGCGACTCGACCGCTCGGACGACCTCCAGCGGATCACGCGCGAGCTGTCGAGCCTGAACGAGTCGCTCCAGGCCCTCGCCTACGCCGCGCTCGGCCACCGCGGCCCCGACGTGCGCCGCCGCCGCACCGGGTAGGCACCGCGCCGCCGCTCAGTCGACGAGCTTGAAGATGCCGCCGTGGAGCGACACGGCGTAGAGCTCACCCGCCGCGTCCTCCCCGAACGACGCGAGGGCGCCCACGCGGAAGCGCTCGAGGCGGACGTCCTGCGCCTTGCCCCGCACGACGCGCAGGCTCCAGATCCGGCCGGAGCCGAAGTCGCCGTAGAAGTAGCGCCCGCGGGCGGACGGCACCGTCGAGCCGCGGTAGACGAACCCGCCCGTCACCGAGATGCCGAGCCTGCGGCTGTACTGCACGATCGGAAACACGAGTCGCCCCCCCGAGGGCCGCTTCCGCTCGAAGCGCGAGCGCCCCTCGTACACGTCCCAGCCGTAGTTCTCGAGGCCCGGGCTCCGTCTCGGCGTGAAGTCGATCTCCTCGTAGGCGTTCTGGCCGACGTCCCCGATGTAGAGGTCGCCGGTACCCCGGTCGAAGGAGAACCGCCAGGGATTGCGCAGACCGCGGGCCACCTGCTCGGGCGGGGCGTCCGGACGGTCGACGTCGAAGGCCAGGAGCTTGCCGAAGAAGGTGGCCGGGTTCTGCGAGCGGTTGCCGGGGTCGCCGCCGCCGCCGCCGTCGCCCATGCCCGCGTAGAGCCTGCCGTCGGGGCCGAAGACGAGGTTGCCGCCGTTGTGGTTGGAGTAGGGGTCCTCGAGCCGGAAGAGCTCGCGGCGCGTGTCCGGTAGGGCCGTCTCCCCGTCCGAGCGGTACTCCACGATCCGCGTGTCGCCCGCGAGATCGGTGTAGTCGACGTAGAAGCGGCGGTTCTCCGCATAGCGAGGATGGAAGGCGACCGACAGGAGGCCCTGCTCGACGCCCGACTGCACGAGCGGGCGAATGTCGAGGAAGGGCTCCACCCGCGGCTTGCCGCGCTCGAGCACGCGGATGCGCCCGGCCTGCTCGACGACGTAGAGCCGCGCCGGCTCACCACGCGGCGCCGCCAGATGGAGCGGCAGGACGAGGCCCGACGCGACCCGCCGGAACGAGTACGGGACACGCCGCCGCGCCGCCCCCTCGCGCACCTGGGGGCCTGCGGGCGGGCGCGCCTCCCGCGTCTCGCCGGAGCTCCACCCGGTCGCGAGGGCGAGTCCGAGAACAACGAGGAGGGTGGCGGCCGCGGCGGCTCCGAGCCGCCTCAACTGCGCAGCAGCACCTTGCGCAGCTCGTCTTCTTTGCCGGGCTGCAGGATCGCGAGCACCTGGTCGCCCGGCTGCAGCTCGGTCGAGCCCACGGCGATCTCGGCCTCGCCGCCGCGCATCACGGAGATCAGCCTGGCGCCCTCGGGCAGCGCGAGGCGCTCGACGCGCTGGCCTGCGCACGGCGAGTCGCGGTCGATCTGCACCTCGACGATCTCGAGGTTCTCCTTGCGCAGCTCGAGCAGCTGGACGAGCTGGTGCTCGGGTACCTCGTGCTGGACGAGCGCCATGATGCTCGAGGTGGCGGAGATCGTCGGGGCGATCCCCATCAGGTCGAAGTGCTCCTGGTTGCGGGGGTCGTTGACCCGCGCGACGACCTTCTCGACGCCGTACTTCTCCTTCGCGATCTGGCAGATCACGAGGTTGTCCTCGTCGTCACCGGTGAGCGCCACGACGAGGTGCGGTGGGCGCTTGATACCCGCCCTCTCGAGCACGTAGATCTCTGTCGCGTCGCCCTGCTGCACGCGGTGACCGAAGTCCTCCTCGAGCCGCTCGTAGCGATCCCGCCGCTGCTCGATCAGCGTTGCCTCGTGGCCGAGCTGCTGCAGCGTCCGCAGCACGTTCGCGCCCACCTTGCCGCCCCCTGCGATGAGCGCGTACATCAGCCGCCGACCGGCTCGGGCTGAAGCTCGCGCGAGCGAACGGCGCTGACGAGCCCGTCGATCGCCGTCTTCGTCGGACAAATCGTCCTCAACCCCAGGGTCTCGTAGAAGGCGGCGCGCGCGGGATCGAGGATGCGCACGACGGTGCAGTCGATGCCGAACCGCTTCTGCGCCACCTGCGCGATCACGAGGTTCGTGTTGTCGCCGTTCGTCGCGACCACGACCGCGTCGGCGTCGGCGATTCCCGCCTCGCGCAGGACGTCGGCGTCCATGCCGTGCCC
>JACCZA010000349.1 GCA_013696185.1 Actinomycetota bacterium | reverse complement strand
GGTGTCCCCTGCCCCGAGGGCGACGTCGCTGTCGTCGCCGGCCGGCGTCCCGCAGACCGGGCAGAACCGGGCGTCCGCTGCCAGCGCGTGCCCGCAGCTCCTGCAGGCGGCGACGGTCCGCTGCCCCGCCGGCCGGCCGCAGTTGGCGCAGAAGCGCGACGTCGGGGAGAGGGGCGCGCCGCAGGCGCAGGCGGACGTCCGCACGACGCGCACGCCGCTCAGGAGCCCGTCGACCTCGGCGAGCCGCTCCTCCATGGCGACGAGCTCCGCGCACTGCTCGTACAGGAGGCCCTCGCGAAAGCTGTCCTGCCGATACATCTCCACCACGAGACCGCCGAGGTCGTGGAGGCGCGCCTCGCGTAGACCGAGCAGGAGCCGCCGCTCACGCCGCAGCTCACCGGTCGAGCGCGTCGCACGCCCGCGCTGGGGCTGTGCGCTCTCTGCCGGCCCGCCGCGCTTGCGGCGGAGGGAGACGAGGCTCATGGCGGTCACCCTACCAACGGGCCCGGCCGCGAACGACCCCCTCGCCAGGCGCTACCCGGCGATCACGACGAGCCGCTCCTCGGTCAGCTCGCGCACGGCATACGCCGGCCCCTCGCGGGTGTTGCCGGAGTCCTTCACGCCCCCGTAGGGCATCTGGTCGGCCCGGAAGGTCGGTGCCTCGTTCACGGTCACGCCGCCGAACTCGAGCTCCCGTGCGGCGCGCAGCGCGGCGGCGAGGCTGCCGGTGAAGATGCCCGCCTGCAGGCCGTAGCGCGTGCCGTTCGCGAGCCCGATCGCCTCGGTCAGGCTGTCGAACGGGGTCACCGTGCAGACCGGCCCGAACACCTCCTCGCAGGAGACCTTGAGGTCGGGCGCCGCGTTGGCGATCACGGTCGGGCGGAGGAGGCCGTCCTCGAGCTCGCCGCCCGTGAGGATCTCGGCACCGCCCGCCCGGGCCTCGTCGATCCAGGCCATGATCCGCTCGCGCGCGGCCGCGTCGATCACCGGACCGACGTCGGTCTCCTCGTCGAGCGGGTCGCCGAGACGGAGCGCCTCGACGCGCGGCAGCAGGTGGGCCAGGAACTCCTCGTAGATCGACCGCTCGACGTAGATCCGCTGGACGGAGATGCAGCTCTGTCCCGCGAAGGAGAAGGCGTTCGCAGCCAGCAGCTCGGCCGCCAGCGCGACGTCCGCCTGGGCGTCGACGATCGCCGGCGTGGCGTTGCCGAGCTCGAGGGTGACGCGCTTGCGCGGTGCTCGCTCGCGCAGCTTCCAGCCGACCTCCCCCGAGCCCGTGAAGGTGAGCAGGCGGACCCGCGGATCCTCGACGAGGACGTCGCCGAGCTCGGCCGAGGGGCCGGCGAGCACGTTGAGCCAGCCCGGCGGCAGGCCGGCGTCGATCTCCAGCTCGGCCAGGAGGAGCGCCGAGAGCGGCGTCTGGGAGGCGGGCTTGAGCACGACGGCGCAGCCGGCTGCGAGCGCCGGTGCCAGCTTGTGCGCGACGAGGTTGAGCGGGAAGTTGAAGGGCGTGATGGCCGCCACGACGCCGACCGGCACGCGCAGGGTGAAGGCGAGCTTGCCCTCGCCCGCCTGCGAGGCGTCCATCGGCACCATCTCGCCCGCGAGCTTGCGGGCCTCGACCGCCGCCATCGTGTAGGTCGACATCGCGCGCCGCGTCTCGATCCGCGCCGCCGCCAGGGGCTTGCCCGCCTCGGCGGCGATCGTCCGGGCGACCTCCTCGTGCCGGCGTCCGAGCCCGGCCGCCACCCTGACGAGGATCTCCGCGCGCTTGTGTGCCGGCAGCGGCTCGCGCATGGCGCGCTCGGCCGCGTCGATCGCGCGCCTCGCCTCGCCGGCGCCTGCCCTGGCGACCCGGCCCACGAGCTCGCCGGAGTACGGCGAGCGCACCTCGAGCCAGGAACCCGTCTCGACCCACGCGCCGTCGAGCAGGATCCCCCGCTCCTCGACCGTCGCAGCCACCTCTCGAGTCTACGAGAGGGGCGCGATCCGGCTCGGCGCACGAGCTAGGATCGCCGCCATGGAGATCCAGAAGGTCGGAGTCGTCGGCCTCGGCACGATGGGGGCCGGGATCGCGCAGCTCTGCGTCCAGGCGGGGCTCGAAACCGTCGGTCGCGACGTCACGCTGGAGCTGGCCGAGCGTGCCCGCGGCCGGATCGACCACTTCCTCGGCCGCGCGGTCGAGAAGGGGCGCATGAGCGCCGGCGAGAAGGAGGCGGCTGTCGGCCGGCTGTCGCTCACGACCGAGCTCGCCGAGCTCGCCGAGTGCGACCTCGTGATCGAGGCGGCCTTCGAGGATCTCGCGGTCAAGCACGAGCTCTTCTCGACGCTCGACGCCGTCGTCGCCCCCGACGCGATTCTCGCGACCAACACCTCGGCGCTCTCGGTCACCCAGATCGCGGCGTCCACCTCACGACCCGAGCGCGTCGTCGGGATGCACTTCTTCAACCCCGCGCCGCTGATGCCGCTCGTGGAGATCGTGCGTGCGCAGAGGACGGACGAGGCGGTCGTCGATGCCGCCTATGCCCTCGCCGAGCGGCTCGGCAAGGAGCCGATCCGCTGCAACGACACGCCGGGCTTCGTGGTCAACCGCATCCTGATCCCCCTGCTGAACGACTGCGTCAGGGTGCTGGACGAGGCAGGCGTCACCGTCGAGGACCTGGACAAGGCGATGCGCTTCGGCGCCGGCTGGCCGATGGGCCCGGCGACGCTCGTCGACCTCGTCGGGATCGACGTGCACGTCCATGCCTCGGAGGCGATCTGGGAGGGGCTGCGAGAGCCCCGCATGGCCCCGCCGCCGCGCCTCGTCGCGATGCAGCGCGCAGGGCTGCTCGGGCGCAAGAGCGGCAAGGGCTTCTTCGACTACGACGCCCAGTAGCCTCAGCGCGGGGAGCGGGACAGCTCGAACAGCTCGCCGAGGCCGCCGACGTCCTCGGCATCCGAGAGCAGGAGCACCTCGTCGTCGGCATCGAGGCGGAACTCGCCGCGCGCCTGCCGGGCCTCGCCCCGGCGGACGACGAGGCTGATCCAGCTGTGCTCGTCGATCGGCAGCTCCCTGATCGCCCGCCCCTCCGCTGCCGAGCCGGCCGCGACGACGAAGCGCCGCAGCTCGGGGTCGGCCCTCAGGCGGATCGAGACGCCGAAGGGCTCCTGCGCGACCGTCTCCATCGGGATGCCAAGACGGCGCGCGACGAGCGGGATGCTCGACCCCTCCACGAGCACCGAGAACGCGACGACCACGAAGACGATGCCGTAGAGCCGCTCGGCCTCCGTCACGCCTGCGAGCAGGACGAAGGTGCCGAGCAGGATCGGTACGGCACCCTTGAGCCCGCTCCAGGCGACGAAGAGTCGCTCCTCGAGCTGCAGGCGCGCCGGGAGGAGGAGCAATCCGACGACGAGCGGGCGCGCCACGAGCGTCAGCACGAGCGCGACGAGGATCCCGTCGAGCCACTGGCGCTCGGCGAAGATGCTCCCGAGGTCGATCGTCAGCCCGAGCGTGACGAAGACGACGACCTCCGCCAGGCTCGCGAGCGAGGTGTGGAAGCCCTTGATGTCGCCCTTGTAGGGCGCGCGAGCCTCGCTGATCAGGATGCCCGTGACGAAGACCGCGAGGAATCCGGAGCCCCCGACGACGGTAGCGGCGGCGTAGACGACACCGGCCGCCGCCAGCACCCGGATCGGGTACAGCCCCTCGCTCGGCAGCGACACGCGCCGCATCACGGGCAGGAGCGTGATCGCGCCGAGCACGCCGACCGCCAGGCCGAGCACCATCGAGGCGGAGAAGTCGGCAGCGATCGACCAGGCCGACGCGTCGTCGTGGGTCGCGAGCTCCAGCACGCCGAGCACGAGCGCGATGCCGACCGGGTCGTTCGCGCCAGACTCGCCCTCGAGGATGGTGCCGCTGCGTCCGCCGACCTCCCGGTTGCCGAGGACGGAGAACATGACCGCCGGGTCCGTCGGGGCCAGGACGGCGCCGAGGAGCCACGCCGTCGTCCAGTCGAAGCCGAGCGCCCAGTGGCCGAAGGCGGCGACCACCGCAGCCGTGCCGAAGGTGCCGACGACTCCGAGCGAGACGATCGGCCAGGCAGCCTCCCGCAGCCGTCGCATGCCGACTCCCATCCCGCCGTCGAACAGGATCACGATCAGCGCGACGGTGCCGATCCGCTCGACGTCGCGGATCGAGATCTGCTCCGAGAGCGCGGGGAAGAGATCGCTTGCGATCGCCGCGGCGACGAGGAAGAGCGCCGGCGCCGGAATCGGGAAGCGCTCCGTCAGCTTGCTGGACAGGAGTGCCAGCGAGAAGCCGCCCGCGACGACGAGGATGATCGTCCCGAAGTCACGCAGCTCCTCCACGCGTCAAATCTACTGCGGCCCTCGCCCGGGCACCCGGTGGCGCGCGCCGGCCGATTCCTGCCTGCGCTTACAGTTTCCTTACGCCTCGCACAACACGACCACACCCCGAGGCCGAATACTGTCCTATGCCAATGCGGCGTCTCCTGCCGATCCTCCTCCTCGCGCTCTTCCTCGTCCCGGTGGCGGGCGCCGTGCGGCCTCAGGCTCCTGGCGACGGCACGCTCTCCGTGCGAAACGGCGAGGGTGACATCCGGCTCCTCGCCGTGCGCGGCGCGCTCGTGGGCAGGCTCGGCAGCGGCGTGATCGAGGTCGAGGTCGAGGCCTCGAGGGGAGATTCGTGCGACGAGCTCCCGATCTTCGGCGAGACGAAGACGGAGTTGCGGAAGCGGAAGTCGCCGGTGGGCACGGTGGCGCTCTGCGTCCTGCGCGGGGCGGGAATCCGGTTCCGTCTGACCGGTGAGCAATCATCCGTGCACGTGAACGGCAAGGACATCGACCTCTCGGTCGTCGGCAAGGGCGGCGTCATGCTCAAGGGCCGGGGAGACGGCCCGGACGGCTCCTATTCCCTGAACGGCGCGGAGTACCAGTCGCTCCCGGACAGCGTCGACTGGCTGCTCCTCGGCTCCCCGGCAGCAGCGGCCGCGGTCGCACGGGGCTGACGATGGCGGGCGGCAACTCGCCGGCGGTGCTCGTCGTCGAGGACGAGGCGTCGATCGCCTCCTTCGTCGCGCTGTATCTGAAGAACGCCGGGTACGACGTCAGCACCGCGGCCACCGGTGCCGAGGCGCTCGCGCGCGTGGCCGCGGGAGACATCGCCCTGATCATCCTCGACCTCATGCTGCCCGACATCGACGGCATCGAGATCTGCCGGCGGGTGCGCCAGCGCTCCGACGTCCCGATCCTCATGCTCACGGCGAGAGACGAGGACGTGGACAAGATCATCGGGCTCGAGGTCGGCGCCGACGACTACCTGACGAAGCCGTTCAACCCGCGGGAGCTCGTGGCGCGCGTCAAGTCCGTGCTGCGCCGCTCGGCACCCGAGCGCAGGCACGCGGAGAGCGCCCAGCTGCGGCACGGGGACCTCTCGATCGACGCGGGCCGGCGGGAGGTGCGGGTCGGCGAGCAGGAGATCCAGCTCGCGCCGAAGGAGTTCGACCTGCTCTGGGAACTGCTCGATCACCGAGGCCTCGTGCTCACGCGCGACCAGCTGCTCGAGCGGGTCTGGGGCTACACCTTCGCCGGAGACACGCGCACCGTCGACGTCCACGTGCGCCAGCTCCGCCGCAAGCTCGGCGACGCCTCGCCGATCGTGACCGTGTGGGGCGTGGGCTACAAGGTCGGCCCCGCGCGCGACCCGGTCAGCGCGGCCTGAGGCATTAGCGTCATCGGCTGAGGGGTCGAGGCAGGAGACTCTCCGGCATGTTCCGCTCGCTCCGCTTCCAGCTGCCGGCCCTCTTCCTCGCGGGGATCCTGCTCAGCGGGGTCGTGGCCAGCCTGGTCGCCCTGCGCCTCTTCCAGAGCTACACGCGCGAGCAGTCGCTGGGCGAGCTGCGGCGGGAAGCGCGCGGTCTGGCCGAGATCTACGGCAAGCGAGCGCCGATCCCCGTCGCGACGAAGGACCTGGAGCAGGCGACCGGTGACCGGCTCTTCTACGCCGAGCTCGTGCCCGGCCTCGACATCTTCCCGGGCGGGGTGGCCGGGGTGACGCGGCTGCGACCGCGTGACGTCCCGCCCGCGGTGCTCTCCGAGTCCACTCGGGTGATCACGTTCGACTTCACGCCCCCGGGAGAGCGCCGGGCCTACATCGCCGCCTCCAAGACGGTGAAGGTGGGCGGGACGCTCTTCGGCGCGCTCGTCGTCGCCCAGCCCAGAGACGTGCTGCGCGACGAGTGGCTGAAGCTGTTCGAGCGCCTCGCGCTCGCCTTCCTCGCGAGCATCGCCGTCGCGGGCGCCCTGGCCTGGTATCTCTCGCGGCGGATCACCCGACCCGTGCTGGCGCTCGCGCGCGCCACCGACGAGGTGGCGGCCGGGCGCTACGACGTCGCGGTGCCCGAGGTGCCGGGCGGCGGCGAGATCGGGGAGCTGTCGGAGCGCTTCGGGCAGATGGCGACGCGGCTGCGCGAGACGGAGGAGCTCGAGCGGAACTTCCTCGTCAGCGTCTCGCACGAGCTGCGCACGCCGCTGACCGCGATCCGCGGCCACGTCGAGGCCCTGCGCGAAGGCGTCGTCGAGGATCCCAAGCTGCGGGCAGCGTCGCTGGACGTGATCGCCGCCGAGGCGGGACGGCTCGAGCGGCTGGTCGGTGACATCCTCGATCTCGCGAAGCTGAACGCCCGGCGCTTCACCGTGCACCGCGAGGAAGTCGACATGCGGCGCCTGATCGAGCAGGCCTACGCAGCGTTCGGGGAGGAGGCGCGACGCCGCGCGATCGACTACCGGCAGGAGCTGCGCACGGGCCCGGTGATCATCTCGGACGGCGACCGGGTGCTCCAGATCATCTCCAACCTGCTCGCGAACGCCTTCCGCTGGACGCCCGACGGGGGGCGGATCGAGCTCGAGCTCTCGGCGGAGAACGGCTCCGTCGCGGTGGCGGTCGAGGACTCGGGGTCGGGGATCCCCCCGTCCGAGCGCGAGCGCATCTTCCGGCCCTTCTGGTCGCGTGACGGCGCGGGCACCGGGCTCGGGCTCGCGATCGCGCGCGAGCTCGCCTTCGCGCTCGGCGGCTGGATCGAGCTCGAGAGCGAGCCGGGCCGGGGGAGCCGGTTCCGGCTGATCCTGCCGCAGCGCGGGTAGGCGCTCCTCCCGCGCCCCGCAGGCGGGGATCCGACTAGCATCCGCGCGTGGCGCTTCCCGAGCAAGCAGTCGTCGTGCCTCTGGTGCTGCGACGGCGCCCCGTCGACGCCGCGCTCGCCGCCCTGCGTCCGCGTCAGTGGTCGAAGAACCTGCTGCTCTTCGGCGGGCTCGTGTTCGCCGCCGAGCTGGGCGATCCCACGCGCTGGCTCGAGGCCGGGGCAGCCTTCGCGGCCTACTGCGCCGCCTCGAGCGCCGCCTACCTCGTCAACGACGTCGTGGACGCACCGCACGACAGATTGCACCCCGTGAAGCGCTCGCGGCCGGTCGCGCGCGGCGACCTCGCTCCGGGCGCCGCGCTCGCGCTCGCCGCAATCCTTGCCGGCGCCGCGCTGGGGCTCGCGGCGACCCTCGGTGCGCCCTCGCTCGCCTTCCTGGCGGCGTTCTCCTCCCTGCAGCTCGCCTACAGCCTCGGCCTCAAGCGGCTCGTCCTGGTCGACGTGATGGCGATCAGCGGCCTCTTCGTGCTGCGGGCAGGAGCGGGAGCGACGGCGATCGACGTCGCGATCTCCCCCTGGCTGCTGCTCTGCACCGGGCTCCTCGCGCTCTTCCTCGCTCTGGCCAAGCGTCGCGGGGAGCTCGTCCTCGTCGGCGCCGAGCGGACGCCTGGCCGGCCCGTGCTGGCCGGCTACTCGCTCGCGCTCGTCGACCAGCTCGTCGGCCTCGTCGCGGGCGCGACCGTCGTCGTCTACGCGCTCTACACCTTCACCGCGCACTCACCGGCGATGATGGCGACGATCCCGTTCGTGGTCTTCGGCGTCTGCCGCTACCTGCTCCTCGTGCACGGGCGCGCACTCGGCGAGGAGCCGGAGACGGTGCTCCTGTCCGATGGACCGATCCTCGCCGCGGTCGGACTCTGGGCCGCTGCCGCGGCGGCCATCCTCACCCTCGGCGGCGCCTGACGGGCGCTACTGGGTCTGGGTGCCGTTCGTCGTCTCGACGGGAGCGGCAGCCTCGGCCCGGCGCTCCTCGATGCGGTAGACGACCGCGCCGCCGCCGTTCTCGAGCGAGCGCTCGATCCGCGCCAGCCGATCGTCGACGCCCTTCCAGCCGGACGCGATCAGGTCCACGAGCAGCGCCAGGTCATCCACCCGCGCGTGGCGCTCGCCGAGCCCGTCGCCCTCCAGCCGCTCGAGGCGGCGGATCGCCTGCCCCATCAGCCCGCGCACCTCGGCGAGGTGGCGCCCGACGGGAAGGACCTGCTCGCGCAGGCCCTGCTGGACGGCCTCTCCGACGACGCCCGGAAGCGTCGACTCGAGCTCCGCCGCGGCCTGCGCCAGCGCCTCGACACCCTCACGCGCGCGCTCCAGCAAAGCGTCCACGTCGGTCGCGGAAGGACGCCCCTCCGCTGCTCCCGCAAGGCGCATCCGGGCCCGCTCGATCGCTTCCTCGTTCATGGCGCGCGACGGTAGCGTCCACGTCGGATGGACACCGCGCTGCTCGACTACGACCTGCCGCGCGCGCTGATCGCGCAGCGCCCCCTCGAGCCGCGCGACGCCTCGCGCCTGCTCGTCTTCGAGCGCGCGACGGGCGCCGTTCGGCACCGCCACTTCACGGACCTTCCGGCCGAGCTCGTGCGCGGGGAGCTCGCCGTCGTGAACGACACACGCGTCGTCCCGGCGCGGATCTCGCTGCGACGAGACGGGTACGGCGCGGCCGAGGTGCTGTTGCTCGAGCGCCTGGACGGCGAGGGCCTGTGGGAGGGGCTGGCACGCCCGTCCCGGCGGTTGCGCGCCGGCGAGCGGCTGGGCCCGGTCGAGCTCGTCGAGCCGCTCGGCGAGGGGCGCTGGCGCCTGCGGCTCCACGGGGAGCCGGGTGGGGAGGCGCCGCTGCCGCCGTACATCCACGAGCCGCTCGCGAACCCCGAGCGCTACCAGACGGTCTTCGCGCGCGAGCCCGGCTCGGCTGCGGCGCCGACCGCGGGCCTCCACTTCACGCCGGAGCTCCTCGGCCGGCTCGAGGTCGAGCGGGTGACGCTTCACGTCGGTCTCGACACCTTCAGGCAACTCGTGGCCGACCGGCTCGACGAGCACCGGATCCACGGCGAGCGCTACGCCGTCGAGGCCGGGGCGTGGTCGCGTATCCGTTCCGCCCGGTCGGTGCTCGCGGTCGGCACCACGAGCGTCCGCGTGCTCGAGACGCTCGCGCTCGGCCGGCCGCTCCGCGGTCGCACCGAGCTCTTCGTCACGCCCGGGTTCCGGTTCCGCCGCGTCGACGCGCTGCTGACGAACTTCCACCAGCCGCGCTCGACGCTGCTCGCGCTCGTGATGGCCTTCGCGGGGGTGGAGGAGACCCGGCGGCTCTACGACCTCGCCGTGGCCGAGGGCTACCGCTTCCTCTCCTTCGGCGACGCGATGCTCGTCCTCTGACCCCGCCCGTGGACGAGCTGACACAGAGCCGGCACTCGCCGGCCACCTCCGTTCGGGCCCTGACGAGGGACAGTCCCTGGTCCTGGCGCCCTCGGACACGGCGGGGCGGGGACCGGCGGCTGCGGGGGGCGTCGTGACCTTCCGGGTCACGGCGCGGGACGGCGCCGCGCGGGCGGGCGTGCTCTCGACGCCCCACGGCGACATCCCGACCCCGGCGTTCATGCCGGTCGGGACGAAGGCCACCGTCAAGTCGGTCGACCCCCTCGAGCTGCGCGCTCTCGGGGCGAGCGTGCTGCTCGGCAACGCGTACCACCTGCATTTCCGCCCGGGGGAGGCGCTGGTCGCGCGGCTCGGCGGCCTGCACCGCTTCATGGCGTGGGACGGGCCGATCCTGACCGACTCGGGCGGGTTCCAGGTCTTCTCGCTCCGCGACACGCTCCTGGCGGTCGACGACGACGGCGTCACCTTTCGCTCGGTCTACGACGGCCGGCCTGCGTGCTTCACGCCCGAGCGGGCGGCGGCGATCCAGGGGGTGCTGGGGTCGGACATCGCGATGTGCCTCGACCTCTGTCCGCCGGCCGATGCGCCGCGCGCCGACGTCGCCGAGGCCGTGCGCCTGACGACCCTCTGGGCAGGCCGCCAGCAGAGCGCGCCGCGCCCGGCCGGTCAGCTCCTCTTCGGCATCAGCCAGGGCGGCTCCGATCCGGCTCTCCGCCGCCGCTCGCTCGAGGAGATTGCCGCGCTCGACCTCGACGGCAACGCGCTCGGCGGCCTGTCGGTGGGGGAGGAGCGAGGGCCGATGCTCGAGACGGTGGAGTGGGCAGCGCCCCTCTTGCCCGAGGACAAGCCGCGCTACTTCATGGGAATCGGCGATCCGGCGGGCATCCTCGACGTGATCGAGCGCGGGATCGACCTCTTCGACTGCGTGCTCCCGACCCGGACCGCGCGCACCGGGTCGGCGCTCACCCGCCACGGGCGCCTCAACCTGCGCAACGCCCGCTACGCCGACGACCCGCGCCCGCTCGAGGACGGCTGCGGCTGTCCGACCTGCGCCCGCTTCACCCGGGCCTACGTCCGTCACCTCGTCAACCAGCGCGAGCTGCTCGGCCCGCGCCTGCTCAGCCTGCACAATCTCCACCACGTGCTGGATCTGACCGCCCGCGCCCGAATTGCGATCGAGCGCGGCGAGCTCGCGCAGCTGAAGCGAGACACGCTCGCCGCCCTCGCCCTCGCCGGAGAGAGCCCGTGAGCGTGCTCGTCGTCCTCGTGGCGGCCTTCGTCCTCCTGTGGCTGTTCGTGCTCCTGCCGCAGCGGCGCCGCCAGGCCGCCCACGCCGGCCTGGTCGCCGCGCTCGAGCCTGGCGACGAGGTGCTCACGGCCGGCGGCATCTACGGGGAGGTGCGAGCGCTCCGCGGCGACGAGGTCGAGGTCGAGGTCGCACCGGGCGTGCGGGTCCGCGTCGCCCTGCGCGCGATCGCCGCCGTGCTCCCGCCCGAGCCAGGGGTCGAGGACGGCGCAGCGAATGCCGAGAGACGTACCGGCGGCTGAGCGCGCCGCGCTACCCTTCGCCCACCTTTGTCGGAACGCCGTCCGCACCTCCTGCTCGTCGCGCTGATCGCGCTTGCGCTGGTCGGCGCGGTGCTGCTCGCCGTGCCCGGCTCGCCGCTGCACAGGAAGCCGAAGCTGGGGCTCGACCTGCAGGGCGGTCTCGAGGTGATCCTGCGGGCGGTGCCGCCGAAGACGCGCCAGCTCCGCGATTCCGACGTGGAGCGCTCGCTCGAGATCATCCGCAACCGCGTCGACAAGCTCGGCGTCTCCGAGCCCGAGGTGCGCAGACAGGGCGACGACCAGCTCAGTGTCGCCCTCCCCGGCGTGACGAACCCGGACCGGGTGCAGGAGATCATCGGCTCGACCGCGCAGCTCGAGCTGTACGACCTGGAGACGGCCGCGATCGGCCCCTCCATCTCGGCCACGGGTCAGGTGGTTCCCGCTCCCCGCCTGTACGACCTCCTGAGCGCCACCTCGACGCGCTCGCTGACGAGCCAGAACGGCGCCGGCGGCCCGTTCTACCTGTTCGCGCGGAAGACGGGGAAGCTCGTCGCCGGCCCGGAGCGCTCGCGTGCGAGCCTGCTCGCGAAGCGGAACGGCAAGCCCGGCAACGGCCAGGTCGTCCTCGCGGTCCCGCGGAAGACTGTGGTGATCACCTGCGCCGCCGACGCCCCGATCTGCCCGGGCGACGTCGCCGGCCAGACCTCCTTCTACCTCTTCCGCTTCGAGCCCGAGGCGGCCGACCCCGTGCCGCAGATGACCGGCAACGACCTGCGCCTGAGCGGGACGCGATCCGACTTCGACACGACGACGGGCCAGCCCCAGGTCCTGATGCAGTTCACCGAGCGCGGCGGCAACCGGTTCCAGGACATCACCCGCGACGAGTGGATCCGCGGCGCGCAGCGGAACGCGCCCCAGCACTTCGCGATCGTGCTCGACCGCGACATCAAGTCGTTCCCGCAGATCGACTACACGGACGCGACGCTCTCGAGCGGCATCGGCGGCGGCAGCGCGCGCATCACCGGTATCGGGGCGGTCCAGGAGGCGAAGGACATCGCGCTCGTGCTGCAGACGGGAGCGCTGCCCGTCGAGTTCCGGACGCTCTCCTCGACGCAGATCTCGGCGACGCTCGGCGAGGACTCGCTCCGCCAGGCGCTCGTCGCGGCGATCGTGGGCCTGCTCGTCGTCGCGCTCTTCCTGCTCGCGTTCTACCGCTTCCTCGGACTCGTGGCGGTGATCGGCCTGGCCGTCTACGCCACCTTCCTCTACGCGATGATCCTGCTCTTCGACGTCACGCTGACGCTGCCCGGCTTCGCCGGCATGATCCTCACGATCGGGGTCGCGGCCGACGCGAACGTCGTCGTCTTCGAGCGGATCAAGGAGGAGTCGCGCGCGGGCAAGTCCGTGCGCGCGGCCATCGCCGCGGGCTACGGCAAGGGCTTCAGCACGATCATCGACGCGAACGTCGTGACCGGGATCACGGCGCTCGTGCTGTTCGCCCTCGCGACCGCGGGCGTGCGCGGCTTCGCGCTCATGCTGCTGATCGGCACGGCGATGTCGCTCGTGACCGCCGTCTTCGCGACGCGCGCGATGCTCGGCCTCCTCGCCGGCTTCCGCTGGTTCGACAGCCCCCGTTTCATGGGCGCCCAGGGCCAGCAGACGGCGACGTGGCTGCAGATCGACTACATCGGCAAGCGCCGGCTCTGGTTCGGCATCTCGGGCGCCGTGCTGGCTGTCGCGATCGGGTCGCTCGCCCTCAGGGGCCTGAACCTCGGGATCGACTTCGAGGGCGGCACGAAGATCGCGTTCGCGACGCCGAGGCCGGTCGCCCTCGAGGACGTACGGAGCGAAGCGGGCCGCATCGGGCAGGCGACCGTCCAGGGCCTGGGCAAGGAGACGAGCGGCCAGACCTACCGCCAGTTCCAGCTCCGCACCAGCACGCTCGAGCGGGCCGAGCTGCAGGGACTGCAGGGCAGCCTGCGCGAGCGCTTCGGCGTCAACCCGCGGGCGCAGACCTTCAGCGTCAACACCGTGTCGGCGAGCTTCGGCCGCCAGATCGCGAAGAGCGCGCTCTACGCGATCCTGATCTCGCTCGTCCTCGTCGTCCTCTACATCACCGTCCGCTTCCAGTGGAAGTTCGCCCTCGCCACGATCGTCGCCCTGCTGCACGACGTGGTGATCGCGGTCGGCATCTACTCAC
>JACCZA010000339.1 GCA_013696185.1 Actinomycetota bacterium | reverse complement strand
GCCGAGCCTGGCGGGGGAGGACGCGGATGCTCTCCGCCTCGTGGGCGGCTTCCTGCGGCGCCCGCCACCCGAGCTCGAGGTCGTGCAGCTCGCCCGGGCGGCCTGAGCCGACCGCCCCCGCGGGCGGGAGTAAGCTCAGGACCGATGGCTCAGCGGGTGGAAGTGGGCAGCGCCGCGCTCACGACGGCGTTCTCCGACCGTCTCGCCGAGGAGGTCGAGCGCAAGCGGACACAGCTCGTCGTCGGCCTCGACCCGCGCCCCGAGCTCCTTCCCGTCGAGCTGCGGGGAGACGCGGGACGCAGCCGGGCCCACGCGGCCGAGGCGTGCGTCCGGTTCTGCCGCGGACTCGTCGACGCGGTCGCGCCGTATGTGGTTGCAGTGAAGCCGCAGCTCGCCTACTTCGAGGCGCTCGGAGCCGACGGGGTGCGCGGGTTCGAGGAGGTGTGCGCCTACGCACGGACGGCGGGCCTCCTCGTGATCGCGGACGCGAAGCGCGGCGACATCGGCCACACGGCCCGTGCCTACGCCGCCGCCTACCTCGGGGGCGAGCCGCCCCTCGCCGACGCGTTGACCGTCAGTCCCTACCTCGGGCCGGACTCCCTCGAGCCCTTCGTGCTGGCGTGCCGCCGCAGTGGCGCGGGCGTGTTCTGCCTCGTGAAGACGTCGAATCCCGGAGGAGCGGACGTGCAGGAGCTCGTGCTCTCGGACGGGCGGCCGCTCTGGCACGAGGTCGCCTCGATCGTGCACGAGCTGGGCCGGGAGCTCGTCGGCGACCGGGGCCTCTCGAGCTTCGGCGCGGTCGTGGGCGCGACGCATCCTCGCGCGGTCGGCGAGGCGCGGCGCCTGATGCCCCAGGCAATCCTCCTCCTCCCGGGCGTGGGGGCACAGGGGGCGACGCCGGCCGACGTCGCGCGAGCGTTCACGAGCGGTCCCGCCAGCGCGCTCGTCACGGTCTCGAGGTCGGTCATCTACGCCTTTCGCGTCGAGGGCGCCGACTGGCGGACAGCCGCCGCCGCCGAGGCCGCGCGCCTGCGCCGCGAGGTGTGGGCCGTGTCGGGCTGGTAGGTGGCGCGGCGCGGCGCACGCGCCTGGCTCGCCCGCTTCGCGGCGCCTGCGGCGTTCCTGCTCGCCGCCACGGTCGCCGTCCTGATCGTGCGCGCCGGACTGCGCAGCGACGATCCCGCGCCGCGGCGCTCCGCCCGCGAGACGACCACCACGACGCGCACGACGGCGCGCCCGCCGCCGGCGACGACAACACGGCCGCGCACGACAGCGACGCGGCCCGCCACGCCGCAGAGGTTCTACGTCGTCGAGAGCGGCGACACGCTCGCGACGATCGCCGACGAGTACGACACGACGGTGGAGCGGCTGCTGGAGCTCAACCCGGACGCCGACCCGGTGGCGCTCAGCATCGGCCAGCGCGTCCGGGTGCCGTGAGCCGGGCGCAGGCTACCCTCGGCGCATGAAGCGGGCGCTCGCCCTCCTCGTCGCCGTGCTCGCGCTCGCCGCGTCCGCCTCGGCGGCGGCGCCCCACGTGACCGCGCGCGCCTGGCTCGTCCAGAACGCCGCGACGGGCGAGGTGCTCCTCCGCCACAACGAGCGGGCGCGCGTGCCGATCGCCAGCATCACGAAGCTGATGACCGTGCTCGTCGCCCTCGAGCACGTCTCGCTGGACGACGTCGTGACCGTCGCCCCCGAGGCGGTCGGCGTCGGCGGCTCGTCGATCGGCCTCCGCGCGGGGGAGCGTGTCGGGGTGCGGGACCTCGTGGAGGCCGCCCTGATCCAGAGCGCGAACGACGCCGCCGTGGCGCTCGCCCTGCACGTCGGCGCGGGTAGCCAGGTCCGCTTCGCGGGGCTGATGAACGCGAAGGCCCGCTCGCTCGGCCTCTCGGACACCCACTTCGTGCGCCCGGACGGACTGGACGTCGCCGGCCACGTTTCGAGCGCGCGGGACGTGACGAAGCTCGCGCGCGTCGCGATGAACCGTCCTGCCATCCGTGCCGTCGTGGGGCAGCAGCGCGCGGTCGCCGCGGGCAGGCCGCTCCTGACGTGGAACGACCTGCTCGGGACGTTTCCGGGCCTGATCGGCGTCAAGACCGGCCACACGTCGCTGGCAGGGTGGTCCCAGGTCGCCGCCGCCCGCGGCCGCGGGCTGACGATCTACGCGACGATCCTCGGCAGTCCGAGCCGCAGCGAGCGGAACACCGACCTCGCCGAGCTGCTCAGCTGGGGGCTCTCGCGCTACCGCGTGCTCGAGCTCGTCCGCCCGAGACACGTCTATGCGAGCGTCGAGACGCCGTACGGCCGTCCGCCCGTGCGGCTCGTCGCCCTGCGGCCGCTCGTCGAAGTCGTCCGCGTCGGGCGCCCGCTCGTGGAGGAGGTCGACGCGCCGCTCTTCGCCTCCCTGCCCGTGCGGCGGGGACAGCGCCTCGGCGAGGTGCGCGTCTACGCCGGCGGCGCGCTGCTCGGGAAGCGAGAGCTCGTCGCGGCCGCGGCCGTGACGAAGCCGGGCCTCGCCGGACGGGTCGGCTGGTACGCGGAGCGCACCGCCGGCAAGCTGCTCGAGGTCGTCCCGTGATCGTGACCGTGACCATGAACGCCGCGCTCGACCGCACGCTGACGGTGCCGAACTTCCAGCGCGGCCAGCGCCATCGCGCGAGCCAGGGGCTCACCCTCGCGGGCGGCAAGGGGATCAACATCGCCCGGGCGCTGAAGCGCCTCGACGTGCCCGTTGTCGCGACCGGCCTCGCGGGCGGGCGCACGGGCACGCGGATCGTGGAGGAGCTGACGTCCGAGGCGATCCTCAACGACTTCGTGCGCATCGCCGACGAGTCGCGCACCTCGACCGCCGTCGTGGACGAGACCGCGAGCTCGTACACCGAGATCAACGAGTGGGGCCCGCACGTCGAGCTCGGCGAGCTCGAGATGCTGCGCGAGAAGCTCCACTACCTCTCCCGGGGGGCCGAGCTGGTCGTCTTCGCCGGGACGCTGCCGCGGGGCGTCGACGAGAGCTTCTACGCCGAGGCGATCCGCGAGCTCGGCCGGCGCGGCGTGCAGACGGTGCTCGACTCGGAGGGCGAGCCGCTCCGCCTCGGCACGGAGGCCGAGCCCTACCTCGTCTCGCCCAACCAGCGGGAGGCGGAGGGCCTCGTCGGACAGGAGTTCCACGACGACGACGACTTCGCCATGGCGCTCGACGCGATCGCCGACCTCGGGGCCCCGAACGTGCTGCTGACGCAGGAGGAGGGGTGCTTCGCGCTCGTGCGCGAGGAGCGGCGGCGCGTGCGCTTCCACGCCGTGGCGCCCCGGGTCGAGCCGGTCTCGGTGGTCGGCTCGGGCGACGTGCTGCTCGCGTCCTTCCTCGCCTCGCGCCTGGCGGGCAAGCCGCCGGACGAGGCGCTGCGGAGCGCCGTCGCGGCGGGAGCGGCGGCGACGCTCGAGGTGGGCGCGGGCCGGTTCGATCCGCGCGAGGCCGGGCGCCTCACGGGCGGGGTGGAGATCGTCGAGCTCGAGGTCGTGCGCTCCTAGCGAGCCGACCGCCGGCCTCCGGCGAGGCTGGTACGCTCAGCCCACTTGCACCGTCGCAGAGCACACGGTTTCCGGAGCCCAGGCAGCTCGACGGCGCCTGGGCTCGGTGCTTCCGGGGAGGCCTCGCACCGTGCACCTTGAGGTCGGCCGCGTCGAGGTCGAGCGGCTGCTTGAGCTGGACCGCAAGTTCGCGAAGGAGGGGCTGACCTTCGACGACGTGCTGCTCGTCCCCGCCGAGTCCGCGGTGCTCCCCGACGAGGTCTCGACGCGCACGCGGCTGACGCGGGAGATCTGGCTCGACGTCCCGCTCGTCTCGGCCGCGATGGACACGGTCACGGAGGCGCGACTCGCGATCGCCCTCGCGCGGGACGGCGGCATCGGGATCATCCATCGCAACCTCTCGATCGCCGACCAGGTGGCCGAGGTCGACAAGGTCAAGCGCTCCGAGTCGGGGATGATCGTCGAGCCCGTCACGCTGCGCGCGCACGACACCGTGGCCGATGCGCTCGAGCTGATGTCGACGTACCACATCTCGGGCGTGCCGATCACCGATCTCGACGGCCGCCTCGTCGGCATCCTGACGAACCGCGACCTGCGCTTCGAGGACGACGTGACGCGCCTCGTGTCCGAGCTGATGACGACCCGCGGGCTCGTGACCGTCCCGGTCGGGACGACCCTCGACGACGCGCGGGAGGTGCTGCACCGGCACAAGGTCGAGAAGCTGCCGGTCGTCGACGGCGGCGGGTACCTGAAGGGCCTGATCACGGTGAAGGACATCCAGAAGCGGATCGAGTTCCCGCTCGCGACGAAGGACGAGGCGGGGCGGCTGCGGGTCGGCGCGGCGATCGGGGTGGGCGTCGACGCGCTCGAGCGGGCCGAGGCGCTCGTCGAGGAGGAGGCCGACGTGCTCGTCGTCGACGTCTCGCACGGCCACTCGCGCGGAGCGATCGAGACCGTGCGGCGGATCAAGGAGCGCTGGGACGTCCAGGTGATCGCGGGCAACATCGCGACGGCCGAGGCGGTCGAGGCGCTGATCGACGCCGGCGCCGACGCCGTCAAGGTCGGCATCGGGCCGGGCTCGATCTGCACGACGCGCGTCGTCGCGGGCGTTGGCGTCCCGCAGGTCACGGCGATCCACGACTGCGCTGCCGCCGCCGCGCGGCGGGACGTGCCGGTGATCGGCGACGGCGGGCTCCAGTCCTCGGGCGACATCGCGAAGGCGATCGCCGCCGGCGCTGAGTCCGTGATGCTCGGCAGCCTGCTCGCCGGCACGGACGAGAGCCCGGGCGAGGTCGTGCTCGTGCAGGGCGAGCGCTTCAAGGACTACCGCGGCATGGGCTCGCTCGGCGCGATGCGCGCGCGCTCGTTCTCGAAGGACCGCTACTTCCAGGCCGACGTGGCCGACGTGGCGAAGCTCGTGCCCGAGGGCATCGAGGGCCGCGTCGCCTACAAGGGCCCCCTGCGGCCGATCGTGCACCAGCTCGTCGGGGGGCTGCGCCAGGCGATGGGCTACTGCGGGACGGCGACGATCGAGGAGTTGCGGCTGCATGCGCGCTTCGTCCGGATCACCTCGGCAGGCCTCCGCGAGAGCCACCCGCACGACGTCGCAGTCACGAAGGAATCGCCGAACTACCGTCACCGCTGATGGCGTCGGCGCAGGTCGTCCCCCTGCCGCGTCCGGAGGCGAAGGCCGTCGAGCGACCCGTTCTCGTCGTCGACCTCGGCGGGCAGTACTCGCAGCTGATCGCACGCCGCGTGCGCGAGTGCCGCGTCTTCTCGGAGCTCGTCCCCCACTCGATCTCGCCCGCGGCCATCCGCGCACGCGACCCCTGGGCGATCGTCCTCTCGGGAGGGCCCGCCTCCGTCTACGCCGAGGGCGCCCCGCGCGTCGATCCGGAGATCCTCCGGCTCGGCATCCCCACGCTCGGCATCTGCTACGGCATGCAGCTGCTCGCGCAGGAGCTCGGCGGCAGGGTCGACCGCACGGGAGTCTCGGAGTTCGGCAAGACCGAGCTGCACGCGGAGGCAGGCGTGGCCAGCGCGCTGCTCGACGGGCTGCCGCCCGACCAGACCTGCTGGATGAGCCACCGCGACTCGGTCGTCTCGCCGCCGGCCGGCGCGCGCGTGGTCGCGAGCTCGCCCTCGACGCCGATCGCCGCCTTCGAGGACGAGCGCCTGCGCGTCTACGGCGTCCAGTTCCATCCCGAGGTCGCGCACACGCCGCACGGCACCGACCTGCTGAAGAACTTCCTCTACGGGGTCGCCGGCGCGCCCCCCGGCTGGACTGCCGCTGCGGTGATCGAGGAGGGCGTCGAGCGCATCCGCGCCCAGGTCGGCTCCCGGCGCATCCTCTGCGCCCTCTCGGGCGGAGTCGACTCGGCGGTCGCCGCGCTCCTCGTCCACAAGGCGGTCGGCGACCAGCTCACGTGCGTCTTCGTCGACCACGGCCTGCTGCGAGAGGACGAGGCGGCACAGGTGATCGCCACCTTCCGCGGTCACTTCCAGGTGCCGCTCATCCACGTCGAGGCGCAGGAGCGGTTCCTGGCCCGCCTCGCGGGCGTCGAGGATCCCGAGGAGAAACGCAGGCGCATCGGAGAGGAGTTCATCCGCGTCTTCGAGGAGGAGGCCCGGCGGCTCGGGCAGGTCGACCTGCTCGTCCAGGGCACGCTCTACTCGGACGTGATCGAGTCGGGCGGCAGCGACGGCATCGCCGCGAAGATCAAGTCCCACCACAACGTGGGCGGGCTGCCTGCAGACATGCGCATGGGGCTCGTCGAGCCGCTGCGGCTGCTGTTCAAGGACGAGGTGCGGCGCGTCGGCGAGGAGCTCGGGCTGCCGGAGCGGATGGTCTGGCGCCAGCCCTTCCCCGGCCCCGGTCTCGCGATCCGCATCATCGGCGAGGTCACGCGCGAGCGGCTCGAGCTCCTGCGCGCCGCCGACGCCGTGCTGCAGGAGGAGATCCGGCGGGCCGGCCTGTACCGCGACCTCTGGCAGAGCTTCGCCGTGCTGCCCGCGATCCGCTCGGTCGGGGTGCAGGGCGACGAGCGCACCTACGCCTATCCGATCGTGATCCGCGCCGTGACCTCCGAGGACGCGATGACCGCGGACTGGGCGCGGCTGCCCTACGACCTGCTGGAGACGATCTCGAGTCGCCTCGTGAACGAGCTGCCGGGCGTGAACCGCGTCGCGCTGGACATCAGCTCGAAGCCCCCTTCGACGATCGAGTGGGAGTAGCCGAGGGGTCCGGGGGCACCCGCGGGTAGCGGGCGCGAACCTCGTCGACGAAGGTCGCCAGCCGCTCCGCGAGCGCGGCGTCGGCGATCTCGAGCACGTTCTCGGCGTTCCGCTCGCCCGAGCGCGAGAGGTTGAAGCTGCCGGCGAAGACGACGTCGTCGGCGATCGTCACCTTCGCGTGCATGAAGTCGTGGAGGCTGCCCTCCGGCCGCCACGGCGTCGAGCTCTTGCCGGAGAACTCCCCCGCGAGCACGCGCCGCAGCAGCGGCAGCTTCCAGGACAGGTTGCCGTTCACGCTCCACTGGTGGATCACGCCGCGCATCTGTGGCAGGTCGACGCAGCCGGCGACGTCGATCCGTCCCTCCGAGATCACCTCGGCGAGCGTCGCGAGCACGGGCGCCGCGGTGATCACCGGCGAGCAGATGCGCACCCGCCGCCTCGCGCGCCCGATCGCCCGGGCGATCCGGGCGGAGAGATCCTCGCCGTGCCCCGGGGTGAACCAGGGACGGACGGCGACGTCGCCCACGAGGAGCGGCGTGGAGTCGACGAAGCCGCTCCGCTCCACGACGCCGTCGTCCCAGAGCTCGTCGAAGTTGCGGGTGAAGGCGGCTGCCAGATCGGCCGACCGCGCGACGACGATCACGTTCTCCTGACGCGAGAAGGAGTCGTCGGTCCAGTTCATCGAGCCCGTCCAGACAGCCTCGCCGTCGCGCACCACGTACTTGTGGTGCATGAGGTCGGGGACGCCGGCGATCGCCCTCGCCGGCACGTGGAGGGACGCGATCAGCCGTGCGTCCGGCTCGGGCGGAGGGGGAACGGGGATCGGGTTTCTGTGGTCGACGTTGAACAGCATCCGCACGGCGACGCCGCGGGCGGCGGCGCGGCGGATCGCCCCGCCGACGAGCTCCGCCGTCTCGCCGGCGAGGTGGAAGTCGTACTGCGCGAGATCGAGCGAGCGCTCTGCGCCGTCGAGGAACGCGCCGACGAGCTTCGCCGTCTCGAGCGGCGAGCGGCCGCCGTCCGTGAGCGTGTGCACGGTGAGCATGCGGCGCATTGTCGCGAACGACGGTGGTCACGTGCCGCGGCGCGGGTGCGTACCCTGCGAGCCCGTGGCCGACGCCCTCAACGTCCGTCGCAACACCGTGCTGCTCGCGGCCACGGTCGCCGTCAACTCGGCGGTCCTCCAGCTCGTCGCCGCGCTCTCCTCGCTGACCTTCGTCTCCGTGACCGGATTCGAGCGCCTGCTGGGCCTCGGCCCCGCGGTCTTCCTCGTGGCGGGCGCGCTCGCGGCCCTCGTGGCCGGGCGCGCGATGGATCGCCTCGGCCGCGTGCCCGTGCTCGCTGCCGGCTTCGTCTCTGGCATCGCCGGCGCGCTCCTCACCTCCCTCGGTGCGCGCACCGCCTCGGCAACCGCCGTCGTCTGCGGCTTCGTCCTGATCGGCGCGGCCGCGGGCACGGTCCTCCTCTCGCGGGCGGCTGCGGGGGACATGTACCCGCCCGAGCGGCGCGCGCGCGGGATCTCGTTCGTGCTCTTCGGCGCCGTCTTCGGCGCCATCCTCGGCCCCGCTGTCTTCGGCCCGCTCCTGGCCGGCAGGAAGCTCGGGCCGGAGGGGCTCGCTCTTCCGTGGCTCGTGGCCGCCGGGCTCCTCGTGGTGGCGCTCGCGCTCGTCCTCTGCATCCGTCCCGATCCGAAGCGGATCGCCGAGCTGATCGCCGCGCGCGAGGGAGGAGAGCCCGATCCGGGCCCTCCCGCTCCGCTCGCCGAGCTCGTGCGGCGGCCGGGCGTGCCCGCGGCGATGGTGGCCGCGCTGGCGAGCTACGCGGTGATGGCGAGCGTGATGAACCTGGCGGGCTACGTCGTCGTGCAGGAGCACGGGCACCACGAGAGCGCGGTCTTTCCGATCATCGGCGCCCACGTGCTCGGGATGTACAGCCTCGTCCTCGTGATCGGACCGCTGATCGACCGCATCGGGCGCAGGCCCGCGCTCGCCGGGGGCTTGCTGCTGATGGGCGCCTCCTGCGCAGGCATGCTCGCGTTCGAGAGCGTCGCCGCCAGCGCCGTCCTGCTCTTCGGGCTCGGCCTCGGCTGGAACCTCTCCTTCGTGGCCGCGACCGCGGAGCTCGTCGACCGCACGAGCCCCGCCGAGCGCGGCAAGCTGCTCGGCTTCAACGATCTGCTCGCCGGCCTCCTCGCCGCCGCGCTCGCGCTTCTCGGCGGCTACGCCCTGGAGGCGGTCGGCGTGTCTGCGCTCGCGCTCGGCGCTGCCGCGATCGTGCTGGCGCCGATCGTCTGGATTCTGGGCCGAAACCGGCAAGTTCCGGCGGTTCAGGGCGTTCCGTAGCTGCTAGAGTGCCCGCGTTCGGCGGACGCCCGTCTGCCGATTTTCTCTGAGATGAAGACCTGGAGCGCAAAGCCCGGCGAGGTCACTCGCAACTGGTATCTCGTCGACGCCGACGGGCAGACGCTCGGGCGCCTCGCCACGCGGATCGCCGACACGCTGCGCGGCAAGGACAAGCCCGAGTACACGCCGCACGTCGACACCGGCGACTTCGTCGTCGTCGTGAACGCCGAGCGCGTCGCCGTCACGGGCAAGAAGCTCGACCAGAAGCGCTACTACCGTCACTCCGGCTACCCGGGCGGGCTGCGCAGCCGCACGCTGCGCGAGCAGCTCGATCGCCGGCCGACGGAGGTCCTGCGCAAGGCTGTGAAGGGCATGCTGCCGCGCAACAAGCTGAGCCGCGCGCAGCTGACGAAGCTGAAGATCTACGCCGGCCCCGAGCACCCCCACGAGGCCCAGGCGCCGCAGACCATGACGATCGAGAGGTAGACGAGCGGATGGCAGAGATCGCGCAGTACCAGGGCACCGGCAAGCGCAAGACGTCCGTGGCTCGCGTGATCCTGCGCCCGGGCGACGGCGCGACCTGGTTCAACGGCCGCAGCATCGAGGACTACTTCCCGCGAGGGACGCATCGCGCGCTCGCCCTCGCCCCGCTCAGGGTCGCCGAGCTCGAGGGCAGGTACGACATCCGCGTGCGGGTCCACGGCGGCGGCTCCAGCGGCCAGGCGGGCGCCGTCCGCCACGGGATCGCCCGGGCCCTCGTGGAGGTCGACCCGAACCTGCGCGTGCCGCTCAAGCGGGAGGGCTTCCTGACGCGGGACGCCCGGATCGTCGAGCGCAAGAAGGCAGGCCTGCACAAGGCCCGCCGCGCACCGCAGTTCTCGAAGCGCTAGCTCGAAGCCCCGGTGGCGCGCCGGTACTTCGGCACCGACGGGGTTCGCGGCCTCGTCGGTCACGACCTGACGCCGGAGCTCGTCGAGCGCCTCGGTCGAGCCGCCGCGCTCTGGGCGGGCGGGGGCCGCGTGCTCGTCGGCCGCGACACGCGCGGCTCCGGGCCCGAGCTCGAGGCTGCGCTCGCCCGCGGGATCGTCTCCGTCGGAGCGGATGCCGTGCTCGGGGGCGTCCTGCCGACGCCCGCGGTCGCGCTCTTCGCGCTCGACCTCGGCGCGGTTCTCTCCGCCTCGCACAACCCGCCGGAGTACAACGGCGTCAAGCTCTTCGATCGGGACGGCCGGAAGCTCTCCGACGCCGACGAGGAGACGATCGAGGCGCTCCTCGATCGTCCCGCCGAGGGCGAGCCAGGCGCGGTCGACCGGCTCGAAGGTGCGGCCGAGCGCTACGCGGAGCACGTCGTCGAGCACTTCGGCTCGGACCTCTCCGGGCTCCGGCTCGCCGTCGACTGCGCGAACGGCGCGCTCTCGACGATCGCGCCCGCAGTGCTGACGCGACTCGGCGCCGATGTGACCGCGCTGGCGGACGCGCCCGACGGGACGAACATCAACGTGGGCTGCGGCGCGACCGACCTGGCGCTCCTGCGCCGGACGGTGCGCGAGGGCAGCTTCGACCTCGGCGTCGCCTTCGACGGCGACGGCGACCGCATGCTCGCGGTCGACTCGGCCGGCGAGGTCGTGGACGGCGACGGGATCCTCGCCATCCTCGCACTGCACCTCCGCGCCCGCCTCGTCGCCGTCACGACGATGACGAACCTCGGCTTCCACCGCCTGATGGCCGAGCACGGGATCCGCGTGGTGACGACGGATGTGGGCGACCGCTACGTGCTCGAGGCGCTGCGGCGCGAGGGCGGCAGCCTGGGGGGCGAGCAGTCCGGGCATCTGATCTCGCTCGCCGGGCACGTCACCGGCGACGGGCTCGCAGCCGCCCTGCTCCTGTGCCGGGCGCTCGAGGGCCGCCCGCTCGCCGAGCTCGCAGCCCCGCTCGAGCGCTATCCGCAACGCACCGAGAACGTGCGGGTACGGAGCAAGCAGCTCCCTGACTCGGTCCTCGGGGAGGTGGCGCTGGTGAACGCGCAGCTCGACGGGCTCGGGCGCGTGCTCGTGCGCCCCTCCGGCACCGAGCCCCTCGTCCGGGTGCTCGCCGAGGCCCCGACGCCGGAGGAGGCAGAGCGTCTCTGTGCTAGAGTTGCCGCTCTCGTCCGACGAGAGCTCGGCTGAAGCGGCCCCGGCGCAGGGGCGCGGAATGGCCGGGCTCTACGCGTTTTCGAGGGCAACACTCGACGATCACGGCAGTCGGCTCGCCGGTGAAAATGGAAGAGTCTCACCGAAGAGAATCAGGCTCACCAAGGAGGTCGGCATGTGCGGGATCATCGGCTACGTCGGATCCAGAGCGTGTAAGCCGCTGCTGCTCGGGGGCCTCGAGCGCCTCGAGTACCGGGGATACGACTCGGCCGGGATCGCGCTGCGGGAGGACGACGAGCTCCACTACGTGCGTGCAGTGGGGAACCTCGGCTTCCTCAAGGAGGCTGCAGGAGGGAACGGCTCACAGTCGACCACCGGCCTCGGCCACACGCGCTGGGCCACGCACGGCCGCGTGGCGGTGGAGAACGCCCACCCGCTGACCGGCTGCGAGGAAGGCTCGCTCGCGCTCGTCCTCAACGGGATCGTCGAGAACTTCCGCGAGCTCAAGGGCTCGCTCGAGGCCGACGGCCACCGCTTCAGCTCCGAGACGGACGCGGAGGTGATCGCGCACCTCGTCGAGAGGCACTACGAGGGCGACCTCGTCGAGGCCGTGCGCGCATCCTACCGCGAGCTCGAGGGCCACTTCGCGTTCGTCGTGATCCACCACGACCACCCGAACCTCCTGGTCGGCGCCCGCCTGCAGTGCCCGCTCGTCGTCGGCCTCGGTGAGGGGGAGACCTTCCTCGCCTCCTCGATCGTCGCCTTCCTGCGCGAGACGCGACGGATCCAGCTGATCGAGGACGGCGAGATCGTGGCGATCACGCCCGAGGGCGCGCGCTTCCTCGACGTCGTCGAGGGCGACGTCGAGCGCGAGGAGGTCGAGGTCGACTGGGACGACGAGAGCGCCGAGAAGGGCGGCTACGAGACCTTCATGCTGAAGGAGATCTACGAGCAACCGGATGCCGTCCGCGAGACGATCGGCGAGCGCGTGCGGCACGGACGGCTCGAGCTCGAGGGGCTCGGCCTCGACGACGAGCAGATCCGCAACCTGCGCCGGATCGTCATCCTCGCCTGCGGCACGGCCTACCACGCAGGGGTCGTCGGGCGCTACGTGATCGAGGAGTGGGCGCGGATCCCGGTCGAGCCGGACATCGCGAGCGAATGGCGCTATCGCAACCCCGTGCTCTCGCGCGACACGCTCGTGATCGGGATCACGCAGTCGGGAGAGACCGCCGACACGATCGCGGCGATGCGGCTCGCGCGCGAGTCGGGCGCGCACACGCTCGCGCTGACGAACATGATGGGCACCCAGATCACGCGGGAGGTCGACTCCGTGCTGTACACGCGGGCAGGGCTCGAGATGGGTGTCGCGGCCTCGAAGACGTTCACCGCGCAGGTCTCGCTCCTGTATCTGATCGCGCTCAAGCTGGCCCAGGTGCGCAAGACGATGCCTCCGGACGAGCTGACGTTCGTGCTCGACCAGGTCTACGAGCTGCCGGCGAAGATGGCGGAGTTCCTCGACGGCGACCATCCGATCGAGGAGATCGCGCAGCGCTACTACGACAAGCCGTTCTTCCTCTATCTCGGACGGCACATCGGCCTCCCGGTCGCGCTCGAGGGCGCGCTCAAGCTGAAGGAGATCTCCTACATCCCGACCGAGGCCTACTCCGCCGGCGAGATGAAGCACGGGCCGATCGCGCTCCTCGACGAGGACACGCCCGTCGTCTGTGTCGCGACGGACATCCACGTCTACGACAAGATCGTCTCGAACATCCAGGAGACGCGGGCGCGCGGGGCACACGTGATCGCGATCGCGACGGACGGCAACGAGGACATCCAGCACCATGCCGACGACGTCATCTACGTGCCGAAGACCCCGGCGTTCCTGCAGGCGGTGCTCGCGGTGCTGCCCCTCCAGCTCCTCGCCTACCGGATCGCGCGGTTGCGCGGGCTGAACGTCGACCAGCCGCGGAATCTGGCGAAGACCGTCACCGTTGAGTAGCCCCGGAACCACCCGGCTGCTTCCGGTGTAGTAGCCTCGTGCCGAAGATGACGAGGAGGAAGCTGGCTTGCGCGCTGGCTTTGTTCGTGCTCTCGCTCGGCGGCGGGACCGCCGCGCAGTCTGCGCAGCGTCCCCTGCTCGGCGTCCAGGCCGATCGCGGCAAGCCGGTAACCCTGCGGCGGCTCGACGGTGCGACGCTCCGCGCGGTCGGCGCCGGTGTGCCGCTGCGCGGTCACGGTCAGGCGTGGAGCTTCTCCCCGGACGGCTCGCAGCTCGTGCTCGGAAGCAGAGGCGTGGCCACGCTCGGCTCCCCCCTCAAGCGCGCATCACCGCCCTCGCTGCGGTTCGTCGACGTGAGGCGGATGCGGGTGTTGCGCGACGTGAAGCTCCGGGGCGAGGCCGGCTTCATGCACGCGACCGCATGGCTCGCTCGCAACCGGGTGGTCGTGCTGCTGATCGACACCCGCACGGCGCGGGCGAGGTTGCTCCTGGTCGATCCCGCGGCGGGCACGGTACTCCGTCGGCGCAGCCTCGAGCGAGGCCGGATGGTCATGGGCGGAGAACGCACTGCCGACGGGTTGCTCCTCCTCCTCGCGCCGGGGAGGCAGATCGGGGCGGCGAAGCTCGTCGCCGTCGACCGGGAGCTGCGGCTGAGAGCCGCGGTGCTCGATCGGATCCGAGCGGGCTCGGCCCAGCGCGGCAGCGGCGAGGACTTCGTGCTGGCGAGGCGCGAGCCGGGCCTCGCCGTCGATGCTGCCGGGGAGCGCGCGTACGTCGTCGGCGCGGACGAGCCGGTCGCCAGCGTCGACCTCCGGCGTCTCGGCGTCACCTACCTGGAGGCGAGCGCCGAGCGTCAGCCGCAGCTGCGGCAGAAGTCGCTCGAGGGGCCCGAGCGGGAGGCCGTCTGGCTGCCGAACGGGCTCCTGGCCGTCTCGGGCGAGACCTACGCGGGCCTGGCCAAGCGTCGCCTGGTGAGCGAGCCGGCCGGCTTGCAGCTCGTCGACACGCAGACCGGGCAGGCCCGCCTGCTCGACCCGCAGGCGCGCAGCGTCCTGCGCCTCGGCCGGCGACTCGTCACGGCCGGCGCCGACCGCGGGATCGTCGGCTACGACCTCGGCGGCACCCGCCGCTACACGGCCCTGGAGGACAGGAAGATCGTCTGGCTCCAGGCGGCGGGAACGCGCCTCGTCGCCCAGAGCGACGTCGGCACCGTGGCGGTTCTGGACGCCGTCTCCGGGCGGGTGCTCGCAGAGCGCCGTGGCCCCGTGGCTCAGCTCGTCTCGGGCTCCGCCGCCCGCATCTGGTAGTCCGAAACTGGCGTACTCCGGAGCGCGTCGGCGCCCTCGCGAATCCGGCACACACTCGACACGCCTTCGTACTCCAGCGTCTGCTACCGGGGTCTGACCCCCGCTCTCGGCGCGCGACCGCCCGGAGCGGCCACGGGGCATGGCCGCTCGCGGGGGCCGTCGAGAGGCACCGCGCGGTCGGCTCCTACTCCGTCTCGGCCCCGGCCGCCGCGGCGTCAGAG
>JACCZA010000332.1 GCA_013696185.1 Actinomycetota bacterium | reverse complement strand
ATCGCGGACGAGGAAGGGCTGTCACCGCGCGAGACCGCGGACAAGTACAACGAACGTACGCGCGATGACTTTCGCAAGCTCGGGATCACCTACGACCTCTTCACGAGGACGACGACGACCAACCACTACCGGGTCGTCCAGGATCTCTTCAAGACGCTCTACGAGAAGGGGTTCGTCTTCGAGAAGACGACGCTCGGCGCGTTCTCCGCCCGTACCGGCCACACTCTGCCCGATCGGTACATCGAGGGCACGTGCCCTCACTGTGGGTTCCCGAATGCGCGGGGAGACCAATGCGACAACTGCGGAAAGCTGCTCGACCCGGTGGACCTGATCGAGCCGCGCTCGAAGATCGACGGGACGACCCCCGTGTTTCGGGAGACGGAGCAACTGTTCCTCGACCTGCCTGCGTTCGCCCAGGAGCTGACGGCGTGGCTCGATCGCCAGGAGCACTGGCGTCCGAACGTGAGGCGGTTCTCGCTCGGCCTCGTCCGGGAGCTCCGCCCGCGCGCGATCACGCGCGACCTCGACTGGGGCGTCCCGATCCCGGTTCCCGGCTACGCGGAGCAGGAGAACAAGCGGATCTACGTCTGGTTCGACGCCGTCGTCGGCTACTTCTCCGCGGCGGTGGAATGGGCGAGAGCGTGCGGTCGGCCCGAGGCGTGGCGGGAGTGGTGGCAGAACCCCGACGCACGCCACTTCTACTTCATGGGGAAGGACAACATCGTCTTCCACTCCGTAATCTGGCCGAGCATGCTGATGGGGTACGGCGACGGCGGGGAGCTCGGCGCCGGCCAGGGTGCGCTCCAGCTACCGACGAACGTCGTCGCGAGCGAGTTCCTGACCGTCGAGGGCAAGCAGTTCAGCACGAGCCGGCAGGTCGGGATCTACGTGAGCGACTTCCTCGCGCGCTACGACCCCGACCCGCTGCGGTACTTCCTCACGGCCGCGGGGCCCGAGACGCAGGACACGGACTTCACCTGGGCCGAGTTCGTCCGCAGGAACAACGACGAGCTCGTGGCGACGTGGGGGAACCTCGTGAACCGGACGCTGACGAACACCTACCGCAACTTCGGCTCCGTCCCCGAGCCGGGGGAGCTCCGCCCGGGGGATCGGGAGCTGCTCGGCACGCTCGCCGCGGGGTTCGAGGAGGTTGCCGCGGAGCTCGAGGCCGTGCGGTTGAAGGCAGCGTTGCAGCGCGCGATGAGGCTCGCGGCCAGGGTCAACCAGTACGCGAGCGAGGAGGCTCCCTGGGCGACGCTCGAGACGGACCGCACTCGTGCGGGAACCGTCCTCTACGTCTGCCTGCGCTGCATCGACAGCCTGAAGACGATCTTCACGCCGTTCCTACCCTTCACCAGCCAGAGGCTGCACGAGCTGCTCGGCTACGACGGCACGATCGCCGGCGAGCTCGAGCTCCGCGAGGTCGAGGAGGACGGCGCGAGCCACCTCGTCCTGACGGGCGACTACGCGAGCTGGGAGGGGCACTGGGCGCCGAGCGCGCTGCCCGCGGGGCAGGCTCTGCGGGAGCCGCGGCCGCTCTTCCGCAAGCTCGACCCCGCGACCGTCGTCGCCGAGGAGCTCGCCCGCATGCAGGCCGCCGCCGCTTCGTGATCGACACGCACGCGCACCTCGACGCGTGCGCCGATCCGCCACCGAGCCTGATCGCACGCGCACGCGAGGCGGGTGTCACCCGCATCCTCGATGTCGCCACGAGCGCCCGCGCCGGGCGTCGCTCGCTGGAGCTCGCCGAGGAGCACGACGAGGTCTTCGCGATCCTCGGCATCCATCCCCACGAGAGCGCGGCGGCACGAGCGGGCGACGTCGAGTCGCTCCGCGAGCTGCTGGGGCACCGGCGCGCGGTCGCGCTCGGCGAGACCGGGCTCGACTTCTTCCGGGACTACGCGCCGCGGCAGCGCCAGCTCGAGCTCTTCAAGCGGCAGCTCGACCTCGCCGCCGAGCTCGACCTGACCGCCGTCATCCACACGCGCGCTGCCGACGACGAGACGCTGCGGGAGCTCGAGCGCTTCCCCGGGACGGTGGTGCTCCACTGCTTCTCGTCGCCGGGTCTGCTCGCGGCGGCGCGCGAGCGCGACTACTACGTCTCCTTCGCCGGCAACGTCACCTATCCGTCCGCGGAGGAGCTGCGCTCGGCTGCCGCCGCCGTTCCCGCTGCGCGCATCCTGGCCGAGACGGACTGCCCCTACCTGGCACCGCAGCCCCGTCGCGGGCGGCCGAACGAGCCCGCCAACGTCATCCACACGCTCGCCGCCCTGGCGGAGGCACGTGGTGAGGATCGGGCCGTCCTCGAGGCGCGCATCGAGGCGAACGCCCGGGCCGCCTTCTCGCTGCCGTGAGACGCCTCCCCGTGGCGCCGAACCGTCAGCTCGGGCAGCACTTTCTCGCCGACGAGAACATCCTCGGCGTGATCGGGCGGCTGGCGGCGCTCGAGCCCGACGACGTGGTGCTCGAGGTCGGCCCGGGCCTCGGCGTGCTGACGGCCTACCTCGCCGACCGCACGACCCGTGTGCACGCCGTCGAGCTCGACCGCTCGCTCGAGCCGCACCTGCGCGCGCGCCTCGGCACACGCACGAACGTCGACCTCGTGTTCGGGGACGCACTCGCCGTCGATCTCGGCGCGCTGGCGCCGCCGCCGGCGAAGCTCGTGGCCAACCTGCCCTACAACATCGCGACCCCACTGCTCGTCGAGAGCCTCGACGGCCTTCCCTCCGTCGCCAACTGGTGCGTGATGGTGCAGCGCGAGGTCGCCGACCGGCTGTTCGCGCAGCCGCGCACGAAGGCCTACGGCTCCGTGTCGGTGCTCTTGCAGCTCGCGACCGAGCGGACGGGCTTCCACCCCGTCTCGCGGACGGTCTTCCGGCCGCAGCCGAACGTCGACTCCGCACTCGTCGCCTTCCGCCGGACCTCCTTGCCGGACGGCTATCCGCGCCTGAAGAGGATCGTGAACGCCTCCTTCGCCCACCGCCGCAAGGTGCTCGGGAACTCGGTCGAGCTCGCCGGGGTGGCCGGGCGCGAGCAGGTGGCCGAGGCGCTTGCGGCGATCGGCGTTCAGCCGGGCGTGCGGGCGGAGGAGCTCGAGCCGCCGCAGTTCGTGGAGCTCGCACGGGCGCTTGCATGACTCGCGCCACCGCTCCGGCGAAGCTCAACCTCGGGCTCGTCGTCGGGCCCGTGCGCCCCGATGGCAAGCACGAGGTGACGACGATCCTCCAGCGCATAGACCTCGTCGACCGCGTGAGCCTCGAGCCGGCGCCCGAGCTGCGGGTCGAGGGCTTTCCCGACGACACGCTCGTCCGCCGCGCGCTCGAGGCGCTGGCCGAGGCCGCGGGCGTCGAGGCGCGCTGGGCCGCGCGCATCTGGAAGCGGATCCCCATCGCCGCTGGGCTCGGCGGCGGTAGCTCGGATGCCGCGACCGCTCTGCGCCTCGCGAACGCGACGCTCGTGCGGCCGCTACCGGCGGAGGAGCTGGAGTCCCTGGCCGCGACACTCGGCGCCGACGTTCCCTTCTTCCTGCGGGACGGGCCGCAGCTCGGGGAGGGGGACGGGAGCGAGCTCTCGCCCGTACGGCTGCCACAGGACTTCTGGGTCGTCGTCGTCCTGCCGGAGGGAGCGTGGAAGCCCTCGACCGCCGCGGTGTACGAGGCTTTCGACCGCCGTGGCGGCGAGCGGGGGTCCCCGGCTCGCCGCGCCGCCCTGCTGGAGGCGCTCGAGCGCGTGCGCCGCCCCCGCGAGCTGGCCGAGCTGCCCCCGAACGACCTTGCCTCCTCGCCGCTCTCGGCCGAGCTGCTTGCGGCCGGAGCCTTTCGTGCGGACGTCACGGGCGCGGGCCCGGCGGTGTACGGGCTCTTTCACAACCGGCGCTCGGCGGAGGCCGGGAGACAGCGCGTCGCGCCTCGCGGGCGCGCCTGGCTCACGGTTCCAGCGTGGTACGGTTGAGCCGTGGAGCTGCGCCAGCCTGCTCTGGAGCACGGCACCACGCGCCCGGGCCGCCGGCTCCGGCAGTACCGCCTCCGCATCGCCCTGCTGATCGCCGTCGTCGAGGGACTGCTCGTCGCCCTGGATCGGCTCTCGGGCTGGCTCGTGCTGCTCGTCGCCGCGGTCGTGATCGGCTTCTACCTCTTCGCCGGCCGCAATCTCCGCTCCGGCCTCGCGCGTCAGGTGAGCTGGGTCGGCGCGCTCTCGCAGGTGCTCGTCGCGCTCGTGCCGGTGCTCTTCTTCGTGGTCGGCGCGCTCGCTCTCGTCGCGGTCGGCGTGCTCGCCGCCGTGGCACTCGTGGCCCTGCTGGCAGACCGCCGCTGACCCGATGCCGTGCTTGCATTCCGGTGGTGGGGCGTAGCCAAGTGGTAAGGCAGCGGGTTTTGGTCCCGCGATCCCAGGTTCGAATCCTGGCGCCCCAGCCTCGTCGATGAGCCCCGGCCTGTCAGCCGTCGTGATGGCAGGCGGCCTCGGCACGCGCATGCGCTCGCGCACGCCGAAGCACCTGCACGAGCTGCTCGGTCGGCGCATGATCGACTGGGTGATCGAGGCGGCGCGGCCGCTCGGGCCGACCCCGCTCGTCGTCGTCGCCTCTCCCGCCACGCAGGACGCCTTCCCGGGAGTCGAGGTCGCGCTGCAGGAGCGACCGCTCGGAACCGGCGACGCGGTCGCCTGCGCGCGCGCCTCGCTCGAGACGCGCGCGGAACATGTCCTGATCCTGGCGGGCGACACCCCGCTCCTGACGACGGAGCTCCTCGAGGGCCTGGTCGAGGCGCACCGGAGCCAGGGCGCCGCCGCGACGGTGCTCTCCTTCCGCCCGGAGGACAGCCGGAGCTACGGCCGCGTCCTGCGCGGCGAGGAAGGCCGTCTGCGGGGGATCGTCGAGGCCGCCGACGCCACGCCCGAGCAGCTTGCGATCGGGGAGGTGAACTCCTCGATCTACGTCTTCGTCGCCGCGAAGCTGTGGCCCGCGCTCGAGCGCCTGACTCCCGCCAACGCGCAGGGCGAGCTCTATCTGACCGATGCGGTGCGGGGCCTCGTCGAGGCCGGCGAGTCGGTGGCCGTGCACGAGGCGCCCGAGCCGCACGAGGCGGAGGGGGTGAACACGCGCGTCGAGCTCGCGGCGGCGGCCGCCGCGCTGCGTGACCGGATCAACGAGCGTCACATGCTCGCGGGCGTCACGATCGTCGACCCCGCGACCACCTGGATCGGGCCCGAGGTCGAGCTCGAGCCCGACTCGACGGTCGAGCCGTTCACCTCGCTCGCCGGGCGCTCCCGCGTCCATTCCGGGGCGCACATCGGCCCGCAGGCGGTCGTGGCGGACGCCGTCGTCGGGCCCGGCGCGCTCGTCGGGCCGTTCTGTTACGTTCGCCCCGGAACGGTGCTCGAGGCGGGCGCGAAGGTCGGCACGTTCGTGGAGATCAAGAACTCGCACATCGGCGCGGGCGCGAAGGTGCCCCATCTGTCGTACATCGGCGATGCCGAGGTCGGCGATCGGACGAACGTGGGCGCGGGCGGGATCACGGCGAACTACCCGCACCAGCCCGGCCGGCCGAAGGGGCGGACGACGATCGGCAAGGACGTCAGGACCGGCGTTCACGATGTGTTCATGGCCCCGGTGACGATCGCCGATGACTCGTGGATCGCCGCAAGTACCGTCATCACTGACGACGTACCGCCCGCGTCGCTCGCCGGCTTTCCTCCCCGCCAGGTGACGAAGGAGGGGTACCTGCGTGAACGCCGCGACGACTGAGCTGCCGCTGCCGGGACTCGAGGCACCCGACAGGACTCCGCGCCCGAATCCCGGGCGCTGGATCGAGCGCGGCCCCCAGAAGCGGCTGATGCTCTTCTCCGGACGCTCGAACCGCGAGCTCGCCTTGCGCATCGCCGAGAAGCTCGGCATCGAGCTCGGCGGTGTGACGCTCAAGACCTTCGCGAACGGCGAGAACTACGTCCGCTTCGACGACTCGATCCGCGGCGCTGACGTCTTCATCGTCCAGTCGGGCTCTCCGCCGGTGAACGACCACCTGATGGAGCTGTTGATCATGATCCAGTCCGCGCGGCTCGCTTCGGCGAAGCGCGTGACCGCTGTCGTGCCCTGGTTCCCGTACTCCCGCCAGGACAAGAAGTCGGAGCCGCGCGAGCCGATCACCGCGCGGCTCGTGGCCGACATGCTCGAGGTCGCAGGCGCCGACCGCGTGCTCACGATGGACCTCCACGCGGGGCAGATCCAGGGCTTCTTCCAGATCCCGGTCGACCACATGACCGCCTTGCCGCTGCTCGCGCAGTACTTCCGCGACAAGGGTCTCTTCGGTGACGGGGTCGTTGCTGTCTCCGGCGACGCCGGCCGTGCGAAGACGGCTCGCCGCCTCGGTCAGATGCTCGAGGCCGACCTCGCGATCATGAACAAGACGCGCCCTGCCCACGACGTCGCACAGGTGAGCGAGGTGATCGGCCGCGTCGACGGCAGGACGGCGATCATGATCGACGACGTGATCATGACGGGCGGCACGCTCGTCGCCGCGGCCGAGGCCCTCAGGGCGGCGGGGGCGCTCGAGGTCTACTCCTGCGCGACCCACGGCCTCTTCAACGGCAACGCGTTCGAGCGGCTCGACAGCGACGCGCTGACCGAGATCACGGTCACCGACACGGTGCCCATCGATCCCCTCAACTGCCCGGACAAGATCAAGGTGTTGAGCGTCTCGACGCTCCTCGCGGAGACGATTCACAACGTCTTCGCCGACGACTCCGTCTCCGCGATCTTCCACGGCGAGAACCAGCTCTTTTAGCGTGGGTGGAAACCTGCGGTTTCCCCCCACGGGGCCCCCTTCCCTGACAGAGCACGCTGCTCGGACGACTGACTGGCCTCCCGGGCGAGTGAATCGCCCTCCGGCCTCCGACTCCCCGCGTTGTTCGAGCACAGGAAGCTCGAGACGTTCGCCCCTCAGGGCTCCCCTCAGGGGACGCTGTGCGCAGGGAGCACAGTTTCGAGCTCAGCGCAGGTGTGCTTCTAGGGCGAAGGGCGACTTGCTCGCCCGGGAGCCCACGCAGTTGTTGGAATC